>NZ_JABMCW010000270.1:0-7691 GCF_013179705.1 Pseudomonas sp. CM25
CGTTGCTGGATAGTGGCGATGTAATCGGCGGCCAATCCCTGGTACCGGCCCTCCTGGTCGCGAAACTCGAACGGTGGCCAAGAGGCATCCACGCCCAGGCTCAGCTGCGGGTGGGCAGCCAGCCAGGCCTTCTCCTCGTCTGTCAGGGTCAGGGCGCCGGCCGTTGTGTTCCACAGGACAAGGAGCAGCAACAGGATGGCCGGCATCAGCGGCATAGCGGCCTCGCATTCAGGTGGTCTGAAGTCGAGTGTAGACGGGCATTGCTGCAGATGTGCGGTGCAAGATCGGCTTTATGTTACGGAACCCTAAAGAAAAACCCCGGCCTGGGCCGGGGTTTTGTCATCACTCGTCGAGGAACGAGCGCAGATGCTCGCTGCGAGTCGGGTGGCGCAATTTGCGCAACGCCTTCGCTTCGATCTGACGGATCCGCTCACGCGTTACGTCAAACTGCTTGCCAACCTCTTCCAGGGTGTGGTCCGTGTTCATGTCGATACCGAAACGCATGCGCAGCACCTTGGCTTCGCGTGCGGTCAGGCCGGAGAGCACGTCCCGGGTGGCTTCCTTGAGGCTTTCGACCGTGGCCACGTCGATCGGGGACTGCATGGTCGAGTCCTCGATGAAGTCGCCCAGGTGCGAGTCTTCGTCGTCACCGATCGGGGTTTCCATGGAGATCGGCTCTTTGGCGATCTTCAGTACCTTGCGGATCTTGTCCTCAGGCATTTCCATGCGTTCACCCAGCTCTTCCGGGGTCGGTTCGCGACCCATTTCCTGCAGCATCTGCCGGGAAATGCGGTTGAGCTTGTTGATCGTCTCGATCATGTGCACCGGAATACGGATGGTGCGTGCCTGGTCGGCGATCGAGCGAGTGATCGCCTGTCGGATCCACCAGGTGGCATAAGTCGAGAACTTGTAGCCGCGACGGTATTCGAACTTGTCCACCGCCTTCATCAAGCCGATGTTGCCTTCCTGGATCAGATCGAGGAACTGCAGGCCACGGTTGGTGTACTTCTTGGCGATCGAGATCACCAGACGCAGGTTCGCCTCGACCATTTCTTTCTTGGCGCGGCGGGCCTTGGCTTCACCGATCGACATGCGACGGTTGATTTCCTTGATCTCGGCAACGGTCAGGCCGGTTTCGGTCTCAAGGTCGATCAGCTTCTGCTGGCAAGCAACGATGGCGGCGTCCTTTTCACCCAGGGCAGCAGCCCATTTGGTGTTGCGCTTGGCCAGGTCACCGCTCCAGGTCTGGTCGGTTTCGTTGCTTGGGAACATGCGCAGGAAGTCGGCACGCGGCATGCGGGCGTCACGCACGCACAGCTGCATGATGGCACGCTCTTGCTGACGCAGGCGGCTCAAGGCATCACGTACACGCTCGACCAATACCTCGAACTGCTTGGGTACCAGCTTGATCGGCATGAACAGGTCAGCCAGGGCCTGCAGGGCCGCGATGCTTTCCTTGTGGCCGCGACCGTTTTTCTTCAGGACCTTGTTGGTGGCCTGAAGCTGGTCGTTGACTGCACCGAAACGCTGGGCTGCGACCACCGGATCGGGACCGCTTTCGGTCTCTTCCTCGTCGTCACTGCTGTCACCGTCTTCTTCTTCGTCGTCCGATTCTTCCTTGGCCGCAGGGGCCTTGGCGCCAGGTACCGGTACTTCTTCGGTCGGCGCGGCGATGCCGTCGTCAGGGTCGATGTAACCGCTGAGAACGTCGGACAGACGGCCACCTTCGGTGGTAACGCGGTCGTATTCGCCGAGAATGTAGTCGACAGTGCCCGGGAAGTGCGCGATGGCACCCATCACTTCACGGATGCCTTCCTCGATACGCTTGGCGATTTCGATCTCGCCTTCGCGGGTCAGCAGCTCGACAGTACCCATTTCGCGCATATACATGCGCACCGGGTCGGTCGTGCGGCCGATATCGGTTTCAACTGCCGCCAACGCAGCAGCGGCTTCTTCGGCCGCTGCTTCGTCGGTGTCGGCTTCCGCCAACAGAAGGGCATCCGCATCCGGAGCACTCTCGAATACGTTGATCCCCATGTCGTTGATCATGCGGATGATGTCTTCCACCTGTTCAGGATCTGAAATATCCTCAGGCAGGTGGTCGTTGACCTCCGCGTAAGTCAGGTAGCCCTGCTCACGACCGCGGGTGATCAACTCTTTGATACGAGACTGCTGTTGCGCTTTTCCGGACATAACACCCTATCCACTGAAGGTCTTGGCGGGCAAAAAACAAGCCGAGGATTATACCCGAGCATGGGCCTCACGCGCCAGATGAGGTCGGCGTTTGTGCGGGAACATTCCGGCTCAGCAGCGCGAGAAGCTGGGTTTTTTCCTCGCTGGTCAATTCACTTTGACGTGATTTCCTGAGCAGTTGTTCCAGGCTGCGCTCGCGTTGGCGGGCGGACAAGCTAGTTATAGTGTCGAAAAACTGTTGTTCAAGGTTGTCGGCCACGATCAGCCATTCCTTTTCTGCCAGGGCCCGCAGCAGGCGGCCCTGTTCCGTGCCGTGCCAGCGTGCTATCAGCTGCATTGAGCTTAGCCCAGGATTTTTCTGTGCGGCTTCGATCAGTGCCACCAGCAGCTGGCTGTACAGATGCTGTTCGTCGGCGAAGTGGCTGGCATCTTCCACCTTGCCGGCCAGCAGCGGGTGGTGCAGCAGGGTGCGCAGGGCCGCCAGGGTGGGCGGCTCGACTGGCGCCGGCACGCGCGGCGGCGCTTCGTCGCGTTGCTGCCAGGGCTTGCCGCCCTTGCGGTTCTTGTCCCAGGGCTTGTCGCTCCACTGCTTCTTGCCGCCGCCCTTGTTCGGCTTCCATTCCTGTTCCTGGTGCACCGGCGCGTAGTCGTGCTGCGGCATGTCGCCGTAGTCAGGGGTATAGCTGGCCATGGCGTCGTAGTCGTAGCCAGGGTCGTAGTCCGGCACAGTGCTGGTCGCTGGCGCTTGTTGCGCCAGTTGCTCGACCTGCTGCGGGTCCAGCCCGGTGATTTCCTTCAGGCGATTGCGCATCAGTTGCCGCAGGTTGGCGCCCGGGACTTTTTCGATCAACGGTGCGGCCAGGGTGGCCATATGCGCCTTGCCTTCCAGCGAGCGAGGGTCTGCTTCTACGCCCAGCTGCTCGAAAAAGTAGTCGGCCAGCGGCTGGGCGTGCTGGTTGATACGGGCCATGAAGGCATCGGTGCCTTCGGCGCGCACCAGGCTGTCCGGGTCTTCGCCTTCGGGCAGGAACAGGAAGCGCGCGCGGCGCCCGTCCTGCAGGTTCGACAAGGTCGACTCCAGTGCCCGCCAGGCAGCCTTGCGCCCGGCCTGGTCGCCGTCGAAACAGAACAGCACGCTGGGCACCACGCGAAACAGACGCTTGAGGTGCTCTTCACTGGTGGCTGTACCGAGGGTGGCCACGGCATTGCGCAGGCCTTGCTGGGCCAGGGCGATGACGTCCATGTAGCCCTCGACGACAATGATCTCGTCGAGGTTGCGGTTGTGCTTGCGCGCCTCGTACAACCCGTAGAGTTCCTGGCCCTTGTGGAACACCGGGGTCTCCGGGGAGTTCAGGTACTTGGGCTTGTCGTCGCCGAGCACCCGGCCACCGAAGGCGATGATGCGCCCGCGGCTGTCGCGGATCGGGAACATCACCCGGTCGCGGAAGCGGTCGTAGCGCTTGCCGCTTTCGGCGTTCTCGATCAGCAGGCCGGCATCGATCATCACCTTCTGCTGCAGGGTGTCGGCACCCAGGTGCTTGAGCAGGTTGTCCCAGCCAGGTGGGGCGAAGCCCAGGCCGAAGTCGCGGGCGATTTCCCCGGACAGGCCACGGCCCTTGAGGTAGTCCACTGCTGCCTTGCGGGTCGGGTGGCTGCGCAGGGCCTGGCGGTAGAACTCCGAGGCGGCGTCCAGCAACGGGTACAGCGGCGAATCGGTTGGCTGGCGTGGTTTCTGGTCACGGCGGCCTTGCTCGCGGGGTACTTCCATGCCAGCGGCGCGGGCCAGTTCCTCGACAGCCTGGGGAAAGTCCAGGTTGTCGTGGTCCATGACGAAGCCCAGTGCGTTGCCGCCGGCGCCGCAGCCGAAGCAGTAGTAGAACTGCTTGTCGGGGCTGACCGTGAACGAAGGGGTTTTTTCCTTGTGGAACGGGCAGCAGGCGGAGTAGTTCTTGCCGGTTTTTTTCAGCTGGACGCGCGAACTCACCACGTCGACGATATCGAGGCGGTTGATCAGGTCGTCAATGAAACTCTGGGGAATCAGCCCGGCCATGGCAGTCTCGTCATCTGGCAACTGGCAAGTCTAATCGCTCACGCGCCTGATGGGGCGTGTGACGCTTGGGGAAGTGCGAGGGAATGTGTGCTCGTCGCCAGCCCCTAGGGGCTCGTCAGTCGGACGTGCACGTCTGGTCATACAGCAAGAAGGACCAGCTCTGACGTTTCAGGCAGGTTGCCCGGGCAGTTCGCATGAAGCTCGTGCAGGGCCTTGAGCTAGCTGCTCAAGTTTGAAGCGACCACTGCCGTCGCCCGGCGGGTAGCCGGGCAGGGCAGAAGCTTTGCGTTGAACGTCTGTATTAGTACAGACGGACGGCGCGGCGCTGTTCGCGCTGTACTTTCTTGGCGTGACGCTTAACAGCGGCTGCTGCTTTGCGCTTACGCTCTGCGGTCGGCTTCTCGTAAAACTCGCGGCTACGAACTTCAGCCAGTACACCGGCTTTTTCGCAGGAGCGCTTGAAACGACGCAGAGCTACGTCGAAGGGTTCGTTCTCTTTAACTTTGACGGCTGGCATCCAGGGCTACCTTAATTCATTACCGGGGTAGACGTGCTCCTGGCAAAACAAAGGTGTGCTGGAGTACGTCGGTTTTCAAGGGTTGCGGATGTTAACCCTTAGCAAGCCGGAATGCAAAGCCTCTGATCGAAAACCGCTGGTCGGCATTCGACACGGGGACTATCATGCGCGCCTTCGAATTCAGCCCCCACAAGGGACGAACCCATGCTAGTACTGGGATTGGAAACATCCTGCGACGAAACTGGTGTCGCATTATACGACAGTGAACGTGGTCTTTTGGCCGACGCGCTGTTCAGCCAGATTGACCTGCACCGCATGTTCGGTGGCGTGGTGCCCGAGCTTGCCTCGCGTGACCACGTCAAGCGGATGCTGCCGCTCATCCGCCAGGTGCTGGACGAGGCGGACTGCGTCGCCACCGAGATCGACGCCATCGCCTATACCGCGGGCCCTGGCCTGGTCGGCGCATTGCTGGTGGGCGCTTCCTGCGCCCAGGCGCTGGCCTTTGCCTGGGATATTCCGGCGCTTGGCGTGCACCACATGGAAGGCCACTTGCTGGCCCCGATGCTGGAAGAAAGCCCACCCGAGTTCCCGTTCGTCGCTTTGTTGGTGTCGGGTGGCCACACGCAGCTGGTTCGCGTTGATGGCATCGGCCAATACGAGCTGTTGGGCGAGAGCCTGGATGATGCCGCTGGCGAAGCGTTCGACAAGACCGCCAAGCTGATCGGCCTGAATTATCCCGGCGGTCCGGAAATCGCCCGCCTGGCCGAGCAGGGGGTACCTGGGCGCTTCGTGTTCCCGCGGCCGATGACCGATCGCCCGGGCCTTGAGTTCAGCTTCAGCGGCCTCAAGACCTTCGCGCTCAACACCTGGCAGCAATGCAAGAACGCTGGCGACGACAGCGAGCAAACCCGTTGCGACCTGTCGCTGGCATTCCAGCAGGCGGTGGTGGAGACTTTGACCATCAAGTGCAAGCGGGCGCTCAAGCAGACCGGCCTCAAGCGCCTGGTCATCGCCGGTGGCGTCAGTGCCAACAAAGCGCTGCGCGCCTCTCTGGAGGACATGCTCGGCAGTATCAAGGGTAACGTGTACTACGCCCGCCCGCAGTTCTGCACCGACAATGGCGCAATGATCGCCTACGCTGGCTGTCAGCGCCTGTTGGCCGGGCAGCAGCAGGACCTGGCGATCAGCGTGCAGGCGCGCTGGCCGATGGAGCAGTTGCCGCCGCTGTAAGGTTTGCGAAGTGTTTTCAGAAGTGCCGCTCGCGCCCGGCAAACAGGTCGCGCAGGTTGTTGCGGTGGCGCCACACGATCATCACGGTCAGCACGGTGATCGGCAGCAGCGCCTCCGGCTCGCGCCAGGCCAGCAATGGCAAGGTCAGCGGTGTGGCGACCAGCGCCGCCAGCGAGCTGGTGCGGGTGAGGTAGAAGGTCAGCAGCCAGGCGCCGATGGCCAGCAGCGCGGCCGGAAAGTACAGGCCCATGAGCATGCCGGCAGCCGTCGCCACGCCCTTGCCGCCCTTGAAGCGGAAGTACAGCGGCAGCAGGTGCCCCAGCACCGCGCATACGCCTACCCAGGCCTGCTCTTGCAGGCCCAGCCCGGCAAGGCGGGCAAGCAATACCGGCACCAGGCCCTTGCACAGGTCGCCGAGCAGGGTCAGGATCGCCAGTCTGCGGCCTGCCAGGCGTAGCATGTTGGTGGCGCCGGCATTGCCTGAACCGCTGGAACGTGGGTCCGGGCTGCCCGAAAGGCGGCTGAGGACAATGGCGAAGGACAGCGAGCCGAGCAGGTAGGCGAGCAACGCCAGTAACCAAAACATGCTAACTATTCCGGGCGAGGACGCCCTGATTCTAACGGCGCCAGTCGCCCTTGTCGTGCTGTGGAGAGAAGTGCTTGGACAGAGTGTTCATCGAAGGCCTGGAAGTCGATACCGTGATCGGTGCCTATGACTGGGAGCGGGATATTCGCCAGTGCTTGCGCCTGGACCTGAGCTTTGCCTGGGACAACCGCCCGGCTGCGGCGGGCGACGACCTGAGCCTGGCGCTGGACTACGCCAGCGTATCGGCGCGCATCCAGGCGTTTGCCGAGCAGGCCCGCTTCGAACTGGTGGAAACCTTTGCCGAGCGCCTGGTGGCCGCGTTGATGGAAGAGTTTCACATCCCGTGGGTACGGTTGAAGCTGACCAAGCCGGGTGCGGTGCCTGCGGCCCGTGGTGGTGTTGGCGTGGAGATCGAGCGCGGATGTCTCTGAGTACGGTCTACCTGGGCCTTGGCAGCAATACCGACCGTCACACGCACCTGTGTGCGGGGCTCGATGCGTTGGCGGGCATCCTCACCAACATGCGTTGTTCGCCCGCGTTCGAAAGCCAGGCCGTGGGTATCAAGAGCGGGCCGTTCATCAACTTCGTGGTCACCGGGCAAACCGGACTGCCGTTGATCGAGCTGGACCGCCGGCTGAAGTTCATCGAGGCCGAGAATGGCCGCTATGCCCCGGACCGCAAGGGGCTGCCGCTGGATATCGATGTGCTGATGTATGACGATTTGCACGGCACGTTCGATGGGCTTGTGCTGCCCCGGGCCGAGATCCTGAAGAATGCCTTTGTGCTGTGGCCGCTGTCGCTGCTGGCACCCGAGCTGGTGCATCCAGGGGCAGGCAAGAGCATGGGGCAATTGTGGCAGGACGCGCAGATTGATCAGGTGCTGGCCCCGGTTGCCTTTGAGTGGCGCGGGTTGCAGTTGACGCCTGGCTGACACTGACGCGGCCGGTGGGGGAGTAACTCTCTTGCGCAAAATTTAAACAGCGTACGCGATCCCTGTGGGAGCGGCGGTGCGGCGATCCGATTTACCCGCGAATGCGGTGGCGGCGGCAACAGTGAGTGCCCAAGGATATTGGCCGGCAGGTCCGGCCTCTTCGCGGGTAAATCGGATCGCCGCA
>NZ_JABMCW010000271.1:0-5051 GCF_013179705.1 Pseudomonas sp. CM25
CGGCGCTGATAGGCCACGCCATGCAGCTGGCCTACCTTGGCAAGGCCAACGGCACCCAGGTGCCACCCGTGTTCCAGGCCTGGATCAGCGACCGTGACCTGATCAAGCAGAACGTGCCCACCACCGATGTGCGCGTGCTGTTGACCAAGGCCCAGCTCAGCGACCTCAGCGATGTGCTCAAGCAGATCCTCGACGCCGCCAACGAAGGCATGATTTCGCCCGACGAAATGTTCACCCGCCTGCGCTCGGTAGCCGCCACCATGGGTGCCGACCCGAACCAGCTGAAGCAGGGCTCGACCACCCGCGTGGCCGACTTGGGCGTGCTCGGCGAGTACCTGCAAGACCTGCCCTACCAGAGCGAAGTACTGAACCTGGACGAAGAAACCTGGAAAGGCTGGGATGGCCTGGCCCAGGAGAAATTCATTCGCAGCCTGAGCAGCAAGCTTCGCCATTACCAGCGCTACAACGCGGACGTGGACCGCTGGGTCGCCTTGGCCCCGGGCAGTGACAGCCGCGATAACGTCTACCCGGTACCGCTGGAAATGATGCCCTGACCGCACATGCTCGATATCAAGGGATTACGGATTGTTCGAGGCGAAGGATCGCAGGCTCACCGGGTACGGCTGGATGAGCTGTGCCTGCGGCCTGGCGAAGTACGCGCCATCACCGGCGAAAGCGGTTGCGGCAAGAGCACGCTGCTGGAAGCCATCGGCCTGCTGCTCAAACCCGAGCAACTGACCCACTACCGGCTTGGCCCGCAACGCCAGGATGTCGCCAGCCTGCTGGCCCAGGACCAGCAACCGGCGTTGGCGACACTACGCTCGCGGGAGCTTGGCTTTGTGCTGCAGAACGGCGGGCTGCTGCCCTTCCTCAGTGTGCGCGACAACATTCTGCTGCCGCGCCGCCTGCTTGGCCTGGCCCCTGGCTGCGCGGCCGTGGACAAGGCCGTCGAGGCACTGCGCCTGGCACCGCTGCTGGGCAAACTGCCCCAGGCGCTATCCATCGGCGAGCGCCAGCGGGTCGCCTGCGTACGCGCCATCGCTCACGAACCACGGGTGCTGTTGGCCGACGAGCCGACCGCTGCACTGGACCCACACAACGCCGAGCGCTTGTTCGAGCTGCTGCTGAACCTGGTGGCCGAGCTGGGGCTCAGTGCCTTGATCGTGTCCCACGACTGGGCGTTGGTCGAGCGCTTCGGCCTGCCGCGCCTGGGTGCCATCAATGGTCAAGGGGAAACACGCTTTGAACCCGTGGCATAAACGCCTGGCCCTGCTGATCAGGCTGTCGCTGGCCGACCTGTGGCATGACCGCAATGTTTCCTTGTGCATGGCCGCCTCGCTGGTCGCCGTCATCGCCCCGCTGTTGCTGCTGTTCGGCCTCAAGCACGGCGTGGTCAGCCAGTTGCAGCAGGAGCTGCTCAGCGACCCACGCAACCTTGAGGTGAAGATGCTCAGCAGCGGCCACTACGAGCAGGCCTGGCTGCAGCGTTTGCAGGCGCGCCCGGAAGTCGGCTTCGCCATCGGCCAGACCCGCTCGCTGAACACCCAGGCCGATCTGCTCGGGGCGCATGGCCGCTTCGCCGATAACGTCGAGGTCATCCCGACCCAGGCCAATGACCCGCTGTTGGCGACAGCCCTGAGCGAGCTGGCGACCGACCAGCTGATCCTCAGCGAACGGGCCGCGCAACGCCTGGATGCCAAGGTTGGCGACACGGTTCGCCTGCGCGTTGCCCGGCGCCTGAACGACGTCAACGAGCGTGGCGAGCGGGCCCTGCAGGTACGTGCCGTCGTCAGCTCGGTACGCTTCGCCCGCCCAGCCGCTTTCGTCAGCCCCGATCTGCTGATGGAACTGGAGCACTACCGCGATGGTTACCTGGTGGCCAGCCTTGGCGCCAGCAGCGGCCAAGCCCTCGACGCGCTGAAAGTCGGTTACGCCCGGGCGCGGGTCTATGCACGGGACATCGACAGCGTGGCACCACTGGAGCAGTGGCTGAACGAGCAGCGCATCGAAACCGCCAGCCGCCTGGCAGAGATCAACAACGTCAAGGCGATCAACCATGTGCTGGGGCTTATTTTCGGCGTCATCGCCGGCGCCGCCCTGATCGGCTGCATCGCCTCGCTGGTCGGGGCCTTCCTGGCCAACATCGACCGCAAGCGCCGGCACCTGGCGGTACTGCGCCTGCTGGGTTTCAGCAGTGCCGCGGTGTCGGCCTACGTAGTGCTGCAAGCGCTGGTGCTCAGCCTTGCCGGCTACCTGGGCGGCCTCGGCTGCTACTACCTGGGCAGCCTGCTGTTCGACCGGTTGCTGGTCAGCAGCCAGGCCACCGGCGCCTTCATCTGTCATATCACCGTGTGGCATGGCCTGGTCGCCTTGCTGCTGGCCTTCCTGGTCGCCGGCCTGGTCGCCCTGACAGGCGCCTTGCGTGCCATACGGATACAACCTGCGGAGAGTCTGCGTGAACTCTAAAGCCTACAGCCGCCTGCTTCTGGCGCCACTTGGTCTCGGCTTCGCGCTGCAAGCAGCAGCGGCAACCTGGGACGAAAAGTACTACAACCCGATGCCTGATGCCGACGACGTAGTGCTGCCCATGCCCTGCGACGGGGCGATGGTGTTTCGCAAGGTGATGATCCCGGTCGCCGGCCCGCTGGACGACTACCCGATCAACATCGGCCAGGACAGCGGCGAGTGGGGCTATGTGGAGCAGACCCGGCCCGCTTTCATCGCCGGCAGCTTCACCAGCCCCAAAGGCGAGAAGTCGCGCTACTACCTGCTGGCCAAATACGAGATGAGCCAGTTGCAGTACAAAGCGTTGACCGACGAAACCTGCCCGACTGCCTCCAACAAGCAGCGCCTGCCGGTGGTCTCGGTTGCCTGGCTGGACGCCCTGCAGGCCGCCGACAAATACAACCGTTGGCTGCGTGCCAATGCTGCCGCCAAGTTGCCCCGGGAAGACGGCGCCCTGGGCTTCCTGCGCCTGCCTACCGAGGTGGAATGGGAGTTCGCCGCACGCGGCGGCTTGCAAGTGAGCACCGCCGAGTTCCGCGAGGGTCGCTACCCCATGCCCGAGGGCCTGAATGCCCACGAGTGGTTCGCTGGTGCCCAGTCTGCCAACGGCCAGTTGCAGCTGACCGGGCTGCTCAAGCCGAACCCGCTGGGGTTGCACGACATGCTCGGCAATGCCAGCGAGATGATGTTCGAGCCGTTTCGCCTGAACAAGCTCGACCGCCAGCACGGCCAGGCCGGCGGCTATGTGGTACGCGGTGGCAACTACCTCACCAGCGAAGGCGACCTGCGCACCTCGCTGCGCCAGGAAGAGCCGTACTACAACGCCGAAGGCGCCGTGGCCAAGAAAACCAACGGCCTGCGCCTGGCCATGGTTTCACCCACCCTGACATCGCGCGAACGGGTCAAGAGCATCGAGAAAAGCTGGAGCAACCTGGGCAGCGATCAACCGGCCACCCAGAGCAAGGACAAGGGCACCGTCAAGGCGCTGGAAGAGCTGGCCTCGAACGTGGAAGACGAAGCGCTCAAGACCCAGCTCAAGACCGTCGAGAACCAGCTGCGCGCCAGCAACCAGCAGCAACAGGAAGCCCGCGACCAGGCGATCCGCGCCAGCCTCAACCTGGGGGCGTTCCTCTGCACCAAGATGCTCGACGACGGCCAGTACCTCGACTTTCTGCAGAAGAACTACGCCAGCAACTGCAAGGTCGGCGAAGAAGACCCGACCTGTGGCGTGCGCAAGGTCAAGCTCGAAGAACAACAGGAACGCCTGCACAAACTTAGCCGCTACTACGCCAGCTCACTGGTGGAGTCCGGTTCGCTGTATGGCAAGGACCTGCTCGACGCCCAGGTCCCGGTACTGGACGGCTCGTTCAAGGCCAACAAGAACCTCAAGGAACTGTCGCCGTACCTGCAAACCCACTGGGCCAACCAGGTGTCGTTCCTGAAAACCCAGAAAATCGACGCCACCGCGTGGCTGAACAACTGCAAGACCGTCGCACACTGACCCAAGGACCCCAGGAACCGCACCATGACCAACCCGACATCGACCCGCATCACACCTTGGCTCAGTCTGCTCATGGCTGCGTGCCTGGCCTTTACCGGTTGCGCCAACACCGGCAGTTCGCTGACCGGTAGCCAGGGCACCGCCGACCCGCGCCTGACCACCGGCAACGATGCCAAGTTCTTCACCACCTCGGGCTTCCAGGCCTGCGCCATTGCCGCTGGCGGCGGCATCCTCGCCTGCATGCTGTCCAACTCCGGCAACAAGGCTGCCTGCTCGATCATCGCCGGTGTCGCCGCGTGCGGTGTGGCCATGGGGGCCAACTATTACCTGGACCAGCGCCGGGCAAAGTATGCCGATACCACCGAGCGCCTGAATGCGATGACCACCGAAGTGCAGGGTGAAACCGCCAAGGTCGCGGAGCGCACCAACACGCTGCAGCGCGTGATCAACGACGACAAGCAACAGCTCGCCAGCATTCAGAAAAGCATCAAGGCCAAGACCGTGGACAAGGCCAAGGCGCAGCAGGACATCGCCAACATCGACCAGAACATCGGCCTGATGCGCAAAGACCTGAACAACATGAAAGCCCGCGTTACCGAATACCAGCAGGTCACCAAGCTGGAGCGCGATGGCGGCGCCAGCCAGGCCGAAGTGCAGAAGGTGGAAAGCGAAATCGCCAAGATGAACACCAAGGTCGCGTCGCTGCAGCAGGAGGTCGACGGCCTCTACAGCCAGCGCTCGGCCATTACCCTGGGCTGAAGGAGAGCACCCCATGTTCGTGCGTAATTGCTTGTGCCTGGCCCTGCTGGCCAGCCTTGCCGGGTGTGCAACCACTGCCTCGCAGTGCAATGCCTCCGACAGCAACGCCAGCCTGATTGGCAAACTCAACTGCGACTACGGCGGCGGCTATGCCGAAGGCGTGCGCAACAGCGAGCAGAACCTGCTGAGTGCCAAAGAGCAGAACCGCCAGTTCAACGAGGTCTACGCGCAGTTGAGTGCGCTGCAGGCCTCGACCCGCCAGGACCTGCAAAGCCAGCAGCGCCAG
>NZ_JABMCW010000271.1:5149-7687 GCF_013179705.1 Pseudomonas sp. CM25
CCCTGGCCTTGTGGTTGGGCTGGCCGTATCTGCAGCACTGGCTTGGCAGCCGCCCTGCCACGCCCTTCGCCTGCGTGAAAGACACGCAGCTGCAGCCGCCCGAATTTGCCGTGGTGCTCGACACCTCGGGCTCGATGCAACTCAACGTTGCCGCTACCCCGGAGGACGAAGCGTGGTTCTTCAAGCACATCAATGATGACCCGAACATCGATCAGCAGCGCGTCGCGCACATTACCCAGGCCCCCGTGCGCATGGACGTGGCCAAGAGCAGCCTGACCCACCTGATCAACGACCTGCACCCGGCGATCGACATGCGCGTGGTGACCTTCGACGGCTGTCGCGCTCCCCTGGACCATGGCGTGTTCAAGCTTGCCCAGCGTCCGGCGCTGATCGAAGGCATCCAGGCACTCGAGCCCAATGATGGCACCGCCCTGGCGGCCAGCCTGGACGTGACGGCCAGGGCCATGAACGGCCGTGACCGCGACGGGGTGATATTAATGTTTATCGACGGTGCCGACGGGTGCGAGCAGGACGTGTGTGCAGTGGCGCAGCGTATCGCCCGCGAGCAGCCACGCCTGCGCGTCAACCTGATCGACATCAGCAACAGCAACCTGGCCAGCTGCGTCGCCGAGCAAACCGGTGGTCGCATCTATTCCGCCAACGATGCCGAGCAGGTGGCCACAGCCCTCAAGGACGCCAGCCAGGAAGTTTCCAGCACGGCCGATTGCGACTAGGACGAACCATGCAAAGGGTAAACCGCGACACCCATGCCAGCCAGGATGCTGCCAGTGCCCTCGAACAGCGGGTGGCGCTGATTCGCCAGCATTTTCCGCCGGGCATCGCTCACCTGTACGCGATACCGAGGCAGGGGCGCGACGGCGTACTGGAATGGTGGTCCGAGCTGGAAGGGCAACCGCACCTGTATGCCACGCTGGATCGCGAGCAGCAGGCCGTGCTGCTCAGGCGCTACCAAGAACGCCAGGCAGCCGTCGGCCAGTTGGCGGACGAACTGCACAAACGCGGCCAGGCACCGGCCGCAGAGGCGTTGCGCACGCTGATCGGGCACCCGGACCTGGCCAACCTGTACAGCATCAACGGCGAACCGCTGGTGATTCGCTGGGGGCAACCGGCACCTGCCACGGCAAAGCCGGCGCCGCCACCGCCACCGCCACCGCCACCGCCACCGCCAAAGGTAGCGCCGGCGCAGCCGAAACCCGCGCCAACCGCAAAACCCGTCACCAAGCGAAGCGTAGTGCTGGTCGAGCGCCGCCGCTGGCGCCTGTGGCCGTGGTTGCTGCTGGGTCTGTTATTGCTACTGCTCTATGGGTTGTACAGCAGCTGGCCGGCGCTGTACCAGCGCTGGCAAGGCTACACGCAGGCGGCAATCTGTATGCCAGGGGGTGGCTTCCAGGCCTCGGAGTTTGCGGTGGTGCTGGACACCTCCGGCTCCATGGACCAGCGCATCAGGGTGAAACAGGCGGAAGACCCCTGGTACATCGGCTTGCTCGCCCGTATTCCGTTCGTCGATGAACTGCTGGCCAACAACCAGCCGCAACGGCTGACCCGCATGGACGTGGCGAAAAGCTCGCTGACTGCCGTGATCGGCGACCTGGACAAGAACGTGGACATGCGCCTGGTCACCTTCGATGGCTGCCGCAGCCCGGTGGACCACGGGGTCTTCGGCCAAGGCCAGCGTGCCGACCTGGTCAAACGCATCGCAGATCTGAAAGCACGTGGCGGTACAGGGCTGGGCATCAGCCTGGAAGCGGCAGCCAGCAAGCTGAACGGGCGGGACCGCGACGCTGTGATCGTGATGTTCGTGGATGGCCGGGACAGTTGCGGCACCAGTGTGTGCAGCGTGTCGGAACAGATAGCCAAGAGCCAGCCACGCCTGCGGATCAACGTGGTCAACATCAGCGCCAGCACCGGTTCCAATTGCGCAGCCAGCAATACCGGCGGGCGGGTTTACACCGCCAACGATGCAGCCGCAGTGGCGGCGGCCCTCAAGGAGGCGAGCCAGGAGGTTGCCGCGGGTGGTTGCCTGTAGACGCAGCGATGGATGGCACCGGCTGCGCCGGTGTTCGCGGCTAAAGCCGCTCCCACAGATGCACCACAGGCCTTGAGGTCAGTGCCACTCCGGTGGGAGCGGCTTTAGCCGCGAAGAGGCCCGCACAGGCGAACACCGATGACGTTTTTCAATCGACTGCATGCCGTTTCCTGCATTGCCGTGCAGAGCGCCGTGTCGGATGCTTTAGTTACTCCGAGACAGCGCCGTTTTCCACCCGCAGAGGCCCGTATGAAGACCGTCGAACAAATCCTCAAGACCAAGTCCCAGCACCAGACCGTGTACACCATCGGCCCGGATGACTCGGTGCTCGACGCCCTGAAAATGCTGGCGGAGAAAAACGTCGGTGCGTTGCCCGTGGTCGAGGGCAACCAGGTGGTGGGTATCGTCAGTGAACGGGACTATGCACGCAAACTGGTACTCAAGGGCCGCTCTTCCGCCGCCACCCCGGTGCGCGAAATCATGAGTGCGCC
>NZ_JABMCW010000272.1:0-7685 GCF_013179705.1 Pseudomonas sp. CM25
AGGGCCCGACACTGCGCAAGGTGATCATCCCCCAGGCACTGCGGGTGATCATTCCGCCGCTGACCAGCCAGTACCTGAACCTGGCGAAGAACTCGTCGCTGGCGGCCGGTATCGGCTACCCGGAGATGGTCTCGCTGTTCGCCGGTACCGTGCTCAACCAGACCGGCCAGGCCATCGAGGTGATCGCCATCACCATGAGTGTCTATCTCGCCATCAGCATCAGCATTTCGCTGCTGATGAACTGGTACAACAAGCGCATTGCGCTGATCGAGCGGTGAGGATACGCCCGTGAATGCCCATGTTTTCAAACCTGATATGCCGCCCCCGGTGAAAACCGTCGGCGTGCTCGCATGGATGCGTGCCAATCTGTTCTCCAGCTGGCTCAACACGCTGCTGACCCTGTTCGCCATCTACCTGGTGTGGCTGATCGTGCCGCCGTTGCTGCAGTGGGCGCTGATCGATGCCAACTGGGTTGGCACCACCCGCGCCGACTGCACCAAGGAAGGCGCCTGCTGGGTGTTCGTGCAGCAGCGCTTCGGCCAGTTCATGTACGGCTACTACCCGACGGAGCTGCGCTGGCGCGTGGACCTGACCGTTTGGCTTGCCGTGCTCGGCGCCGCGCCGCTGTTCATCAGGCAGTTCCCACGCAAGGCTTTCTACGGCCTGGGCTTCCTGGTGCTGTACCCGGTGCTGGCCTACACCTTGCTGCACGGTGGCTACCTGGGCCTGCAAAGCGTCCCGACCAGCCAGTGGGGCGGGCTGATGCTGACCCTGGTGATCGCCACCGTGGGCATCGTCGGCGCCTTGCCGCTGGGTATTCTGCTGGCCCTGGGACGGCGTTCGAAGATGCCGGCGGTGAAGGTGGTGTGCGTGACCTTCATCGAGTTCTGGCGCGGCGTGCCGCTGATTACCGTGCTGTTCATGTCGTCGGTGATGCTGCCGTTGTTCCTGCCCGAGGGCATGAGCTTCGACAAGCTGCTGCGGGCGATGATCGGGGTGATCCTGTTCCAGTCAGCCTATATCGCCGAGGTGGTACGCGGCGGCCTGCAGGCCATCCCCAAGGGCCAGTACGAAGCCGCTGCGGCGATGGGCCTGGGATACTGGCGGGCGATGGGCCTGGTGATCCTGCCGCAGGCGCTCAAGCTGGTGATCCCCGGCATCGTCAACACCTTCATAGCCCTGTTCAAGGACACCAGCCTGGTGATCATCATCGGCCTGTTCGACCTGCTCAACAGCGTCAAGCAAGCCGCCGCCGACCCGGCCTGGCTGGGCATGGCCACCGAGGGCTACGTGTTCGCCGCCCTGGTGTTCTGGATTTTCTGTTTCGGTATGTCCCGCTACTCCATGCACCTGGAGCGCAAGCTGGACACTGGCCACAAGCGTTAGGAGTTTCGACATGAGTGAAGCGATCAAGCAGCCTGCCGGCCCCGAGGGCATCATCCAGATGCAGGGTGTGAACAAGTGGTACGGCCAGTTCCATGTGCTCAAGGACATCAACCTGAACGTGCGCCAGGGCGAGCGTATCGTGCTGTGCGGGCCGTCCGGTTCGGGCAAGTCCACCACCATCCGTTGCCTCAACCGCCTGGAAGAGCACCAGCAAGGGCGCATCGTGGTCGATGGCGTGGAGCTGACCAACGACCTGAAGCAGATCGAGGCCATCCGCCGCGAAGTGGGCATGGTGTTCCAGCACTTCAACCTGTTCCCGCACCTGAGCATTCTGGAGAACTGCACCCTGGCGCCGATGTGGGTGCGCAAGATGCCCCGGCGCAAGGCCGAGGAAATTGCCATGCACTACCTGGAACGGGTGCGTATTCCGGAACAGGCGCACAAGTACCCGGGGCAGTTGTCCGGTGGCCAGCAGCAGCGTGTGGCGATTGCCCGTGCGCTGTGCATGAAACCGAAGATCATGCTGTTCGACGAACCGACGTCGGCGCTGGACCCGGAAATGGTCAAGGAAGTGCTCGATACCATGGTGGGCCTGGCCGAGGATGGCATGACCATGCTCTGCGTCACCCATGAAATGGGCTTTGCCCGCACCGTGGCGAACCGGGTGATCTTCATGGACAAGGGGGAGATCGTGGAGCAGGCGGCGCCGGATGATTTCTTCGACCGGCCGCGCAGTGACCGGACGCGGTTGTTCCTGAGCCAGATTCTGCATTGATACTGTTGGGGCTGCTTTGCAGCCCATCGCCGGCAAGCCAGCTCCCACAGGTACTGCACAGGGCTTGAGGCCGGTGCTATCCCTGTGGGAGCTGGCTTGCCGGCGATGGGCCGCAAAGCGGCCCCGTTTATTACTTCTCTTCTGTGGTCACTGCTGGTGCCGGTGGCGGCCGTAGCCCCACCTCGGCAATCAGCTTCAACTGTTGCCCATTGCGCATCACCTCGATGGTGATCTTCTCGTTGGGCTTGATCCGCGCCACCTGATTCATCGACTTGCGCCCGTCACCGGCGGGTTCGCCGTTGATGCTCATGATCACATCACCCAGCTGCAGCCCGGCCTTGGCCGCCGGCCCTTCGCGGAAGATGCCCGCCACCACGATGCCCGGGCGGTCTTTCATGCCGAACGACTCAGCCAGCTCCTGGCTCAGCGGCTGCACTTCGATACCCAGCCAGCCACGGATCACCTGGCCGTGCTCGATGATCGACTTCATCACCTCCAGCGCCAGTTTTACCGGAATGGCGAAGCCGATGCCCTGTGAGCCACCCGACTTGGAGAAGATCGCCGTATTGATGCCGACCAGGTTGCCGCTGGCATCCACCAGCGCACCGCCGGAGTTGCCCGGGTTGATCGCCGCGTCGGTCTGGATGAAGTCCTCATAGTTGTTAAGGCCCAGCTGGTTGCGGCCGGTGGCGCTGATGATGCCCATGGTCACGGTCTGGCCGACCCCGAACGGGTTGCCGATGGCCAGCGACACGTCGCCGATGTGAATGGTGTCGGAGCGGCCGATGGTGATGGCAGGCAGCTTCTTCAGGTCGATCTTCAGCACCGCCAGGTCGGTTTCCGGGTCGCTGCCAATTACCCGGGCCAGGGTCTCGCGGCCGTCTTTCAGGGCCACGACGATCTGGTCGGCGCCGCTGGTGACGTGGTTGTTGGTCAGCAGGTAACCCTCGGGGCTCATGATCACCGCCGAGCCCAGGCTCGACTCCCAGCGCCGCTGCTTGGGCAGGTTGTCGCCGAAGAAACGCCGGAACTGCGGGTCTTCGAACAGCGGGTGGGCGCTCTTGTTCACCACCTTGGTGGTGTACAGGTTGACCACCGCCGGGGCGGCCAGGGTCACGGCATCGGCGTAGGACACCGGGCCCTGCATGATCCGCGTAGTCTGCGGGGCTTGTTGCAGGTTGACGTCCTGGCTGGGCAGGCCGACCCATTGCGGGAAGCGCTGGATGATCAGCATGGCGATCAGTATGCCGGTAAGCAGGGGCCAGCCAAAGTAACGCAAAGCCTTGAACATGAACGAATCCTGGAAAGAGCGAAGGCCGGTGGCCGCGCGGTGGGGCATGAGCGCGCGCGATGATACACCGGTTCCCCCAGTGCCGGCGACGGCCCATAATGGCCGGCATTATACGGGCGTTCCATAGGCGTTGTGCCCGAGAAAAGCGCAGTTTTCGAGGAGATTTGCATGGCCGTCGCTCTAAACACCCTGGTCGAGGAAGCCGAGCGTTACCTGGGCAGCGCGAAGATCCAGGACTATTGCCCCAACGGCCTGCAGGTCGAGGGCCGGCCGCAGGTCAGCCGGATTGTCAGCGGCGTCACCGCCAGCCAGGCGTTGCTGGATGCCGCGGTGGAGGCGGGGGCCGACCTGGTGCTGGTACACCATGGGTATTTCTGGAAAGGCGAAAACCCGTGCGTCACCGGCATCCGCCAGCGCCGCCTGAAGACCTTGCTGAGCAACGATATCAGCCTGCTGGCGTTCCATCTGCCACTGGACGTGCACCCGGAGGTCGGCAACAACGTGCAGCTGGCGCGGCAACTGGACATTACCGTCGAAGGGCCGCTGGACCCAGCGAACCCCAAAGTGGTCGGGCTGGTCGGTTCGCTCGCCGAGCCGATCACCGCGCGTGATTTTGCCCGGCGGGTGCAGGAAGTGCTGGGGCGTGAGCCGTTGCTGGTCGAGGGTGATCAGATGATCCGCCGGGTCGGCTGGTGCACCGGGGGCGGGCAGGGCTACATCGACACCGCGATCGCGGCCGGGGTGGATTTGTACCTGACGGGCGAAGCGTCCGAGCAGACCTATCACAGTGCGCGCGAGAACGGCGTCAGCTTCATTGCTGCCGGGCACCATGCCACCGAACGCTACGGCGTGCAGGCGCTGGGTGATTACCTGGCACGGCGGTTTGCCGTGGAGCACCTGTTCATCGATTGCCCGAATCCGATCTGAGATCGGCGTTGCCTTCTTCGCGGGCGCGCCCGCTCCCACAAGGACTCCACCGTACCTGTGGGAGCGGGCATGCCCGCGAAGAGGCCGGGCCTGCAAGCCCAAACCCCCAGTCATATCGTTAGACTTTTTCGATCTAGCCCGCCTCCTAAATAGAAGCTACCGCTGTGATAAAGTGGCTCGCTCGAACACGGCCCGCAGGCCGTCCATAAGATCGTTTTTCGTGAGTAGCCATGGTCGACAAACTGACGCACTTGAAACAGCTGGAGGCGGAAAGCATCCACATCATCCGCGAGGTGGCCGCCGAGTTCGACAACCCGGTGATGCTGTACTCGATCGGCAAGGATTCCGCCGTGATGCTGCACCTGGCGCGCAAGGCCTTCTTCCCGGGCAAACTGCCGTTCCCGGTGATGCACGTCGACACCCAGTGGAAATTCCAGGAGATGTACAGCTTCCGCGACAAGATGGTCGAGGAAATGGGCCTGGAGCTGATCACCCACGTCAACCCGGAAGGTGTGGCGCAGGGCATCAACCCGTTCACCCATGGCAGCTCCAAGCACACCGACATCATGAAGACCCAGGGCCTGAAGCAGGCGCTGGACAAGCATGGGTTCGACGCCGCCTTCGGTGGCGCGCGCCGTGACGAAGAGAAGTCGCGGGCCAAGGAGCGCGTGTATTCGTTCCGTGACAGCAAGCATCGCTGGGACCCGAAAAACCAGCGCCCCGAGCTGTGGAACGTGTACAACGGCAAGGTCAACAAGGGCGAGTCGATCCGCGTGTTCCCGCTGTCGAACTGGACCGAGCTGGATATCTGGCAGTACATCTACCTCGAAGGCATCCCGATCGTGCCGCTGTACTTCGCCGCCGAGCGTGAAGTCATCGAGAAGAACGGCACCCTGATCATGATCGACGACGAGCGCATCCTCGAGCATCTCAGCGACGAAGAGAAAGCGCGCATCGTCAAGAAGAAGGTGCGTTTCCGTACCCTGGGCTGCTACCCGTTGACGGGTGCGGTCGAGTCGGAAGCCGAGACCCTGACGGACATCATTCAGGAAATGCTCCTGACCCGTACGTCCGAACGCCAGGGCCGTGTCATCGACCACGATGGCGCCGGTTCCATGGAAGACAAGAAACGCCAAGGCTACTTCTAATTTCAGGGTTACTCCATGTCGCACCAATCTGATCTGATCAGCGAGGATATCCTCGCCTACCTGGCCCAGCATGAGCGCAAGGAACTGCTGCGCTTCCTGACCTGCGGCAACGTCGACGATGGCAAGAGCACCCTGATCGGGCGGCTGCTGCACGACTCGAAGATGATCTACGAGGACCACCTCGAGGCCATCACCCGTGATTCGAAAAAGTCCGGTACCACCGGCGAAGAAGTCGACCTGGCGCTGCTGGTAGATGGCCTGCAGGCCGAGCGTGAGCAGGGCATCACCATCGATGTCGCCTACCGCTACTTCTCCACCGCCAAGCGCAAGTTCATCATCGCCGACACCCCGGGCCACGAGCAGTACACCCGCAACATGGCCACCGGTGCCTCCACCTGCGACCTGGCGATCATCCTGGTCGACGCCCGCTACGGCGTGCAGACCCAGACCCGTCGCCACAGCTACATCGCCTCGTTGCTGGGCATCAAGCACATCGTCGTCGCGGTCAACAAGATGGACCTCAAGGGCTTCGACCAGGAAGTCTTCGAGTCGATCAAGGCCGACTACCTGCAGTTCGCCGAAGCCATCAACCTGACCCCGAGCAGCCTGCAGTTCGTGCCGATGTCGGCGCTCAAGGGCGACAACGTGGTCAACCACAGCGAGCGTTCGCCGTGGTATACCGGCCCGACGCTGATGGAAATCCTCGAAACCGTCGAAGTGTCGGCCGACCGCAACTTCACCGACCTGCGTTTCCCGGTGCAGTATGTCAACCGCCCGAACCTGAACTTCCGCGGCTTCGCCGGCACCCTGGCCAGCGGCGTGGTGCACAAGGGCGACGAAATCGTCGTGCTGCCATCGGGCAAGAGCAGCCGTGTCAAATCCATCGTCACCTACGAAGGTGAGCTGGAGAACGCCGGCCCCGGCCAGGCCGTGACACTGACCATGGAAGACGAGATCGACATCTCCCGTGGCGACCTGCTGGTGCATGCCGACAACGTACCGCCGGTGACCGACCAGTTCGACGCCATGCTGGTGTGGATGGCCGAAGAGCCGATGCTGCCTGGCAAGAAGTACGACATCAAGCGTGCTACCAGCTACGTGCCGGGCTCGATTGCCAGCATCACCCACAAGGTGGATGTGAACACCCTGGAGAAGGACGCTGCCAGCGCCCTGCAACTGAACGAGATCGGCCGCGTCAAGGTGTCCCTGGATAGCGCCATCGCCCTGGACGGTTACGACAGCAACCGCACCACCGGCGCGTTCATCGTCATCGACCGCCTGACCAACGGCACCGTCGGCGCCGGCATGATCATCGCCCAGCCCGTCCTGCCGCATGGCAGCACCGGGCAGCATGGCAAGCAGGCCCACGTGTCCACCGAAGAGCGCGCCTTGCGCTTCGGCCAGCAGCCAGCCACCGTGCTGTTCAGCGGCCTGTCCGGCGCTGGCAAGAGCACCCTGGCCTATGCCGTGGAGCGCAAGCTGTTCGACATGGGCCGTGCGGTGTACGTGCTCGATGGTCAGAACCTGCGGCACGACCTGAACAAGGGCCTGCCACAGGACCGCGCCGGCCGTACCGAGAACTGGCGCCGCGCCGCCCATGTGGCGCGCCAGTTCAACGAAGCCGGCCTGCTGACCCTGGCCGCATTCGTGGCCCCGGATGCCGAAGGCCGCGAGCAGGCCAAGGCACTGATCGGCAAGGAGCGCCTGGTGACCGTTTACGTCCAGGCCTCGCCGCTGGCCTGCCGCGAGCGTGACCCGCAAGGCCTGTACGCTGCCGCTGGCGACAACATCCCGGGCGAAAGCTTCCCGTTCGATGTGCCGCTGGATGCGGACCTGGTGATCGACACCCAGTCCACCAGCGTGGACGAAGGCGTGAAGCAGGTGCTGGACGTGCTGCGTCAGCGTGGCGCGATCTAAGCGCTGGCCCGCAATTAAAAAACCCGCTTCGGCGGGTTTTTTTTGTTGTGCGCCAGGCATGGCGCGTTGCGCGTTAGCGCAACCAGCTTGGCTGTGGTGGCCGAGCGGGTGACTTGGAGGTGAAAGTCCTCTACACACCCGGCAAGGGGAAGTGTTAGCCGGAGGCAAGGGTGTCGCGGGCGACTGCGAATCTGAAGGAAGCCCGAGGCAAAATGCTGGCCTGACGAACAGGAAGCGGATC
>NZ_JABMCW010000273.1:0-7663 GCF_013179705.1 Pseudomonas sp. CM25
CGCGCATTACTCTACACACCCTGCAGACCGCACCGGAAGCGGCCCGTCCGTTCCTCGAGAACGCTCAGAAGGCATCCGGCTTCATCCCCAACCTGCTCGGCGTGCTGGCCAACGCCCCGGCAGCGCTGGAAACCTATGTGACCGTTTCGGCGCTCAATGGCAAGTCCGAACTGACCCTGGCCGAGCGCGAAGTGGTGCAGCTGATCGCCGCTACCCAGCATGGCTGCGATTTCTGTGTCGCCGGCCACACCGCCGTGGCCCTGAACAAAGCCAAGCTGCCGCAGGAAGTGGTTGATGCCCTGCGCGCCCGCGGCGAGCTGCCCGATGCCCGCTACGAAACCCTCGCCGCGTTCGCCCGTGAAGTGATCGCCACCCGCGGCAACGTCAGTGAAGCCACCTACCAGGCTTTGCGCGCAGCCGGTTTCAGCGAGGGCAACGCCCTGGAGGTGATTCTGGGCGTGAGTCTGGCAACGCTGTGCAACTTTGCTAATGTGTTCGCCCAGACGCCGCTCAATGAAGAGCTTGGCAAGTATCGCTGGCAGCCTTCCGCTTGATCCGCGCGTGACACCTGCCATAACGCGGTGGTTGTAGGAGCGGCTTTGTGCCGCGAATGGGCCGCACAGCGGCCCTGGCGTTTCCCAAGGAGCAAGACCATGCAAGATTGTGCATTTCGACGATGGCTGGACGCCAATGCCGAGGCCATCGACCGGGGCCAGTGCGAACCGCAATTGGTATTGGCGCAGATTGCCGAATCGCAGCTGCTGCGTATTGGTGTAGACCCGGCCCTTGGCGGCACGGGCGGGCAGGTTACCGACGCGGTCGAAGCCATTGCCGCCATCGCCAGTCGCTCGCTGGCCGCAGCCTTTGTCTGCTGGGGCCAACGCGCCTTCATCGAGTACCTGCTGCACAGTCCCAACCAGCCCCTGCGCGAGCGCCTGTTGCCGCGCTTGCTGACCGGCGAATTGGCCGGGGCTACCGGGCTGTCCAACGCCATGAAGTTTCTGTCAGGTATCGAAGCGCTGCAGGTGCGCGGTCGGCCGGCAGCCGATGGCTGGGACCTGGATGGGCGCCTGCACTGGGTGACCAACCTGCGCAAAAGTGGATTCGTGGTGGCGGCAGCGATTGAAGACGAGGCCGGAAGCGCGCCGTTCGTGCTGGCCATTCCATCGGACGTGCAAGGCCTGGAGCGTTCGGATGACCTGCAACTGATGGGCCTGCAGTCGAGCAACACGGCGGCGCTGGCTTTGCGCCAGGTGCAGTTGTCGCGGGAATGGCTGCTGCATGAGAATGCCCGCGAGTTCCTGCCGCGGGTACGCCCCGCGTTTCTGGCGTTGCAGTGTGGCATGGCCATCGGCCTGGCGCGACGTGCACTGGAGGAAGTACGGGCGCATCTGAATGGTCGTGCCTCGTTCCTGGAGGAGGCCCGCCAGGTGCTCGGCGAGCGTCTGGAAAATACCGTAAGCGAACTGAAACAGGGCCTGCTCGATGGCCGCTTCCAGCAGCAACCGGCGGCGTTGTTCAAGCTGCGCATCACCTTGGCTGAAAGCGCCGCCGACGCCGTACAACTGGAGCTGCAGGCCAGCGGTGGCAAGGCTTACCTGAGCGAGTATGGCGAAGGGTTTGCCCGCCGCTGGCGCGAGTCGGCCTTCGTGCCGATTGTCACGCCCAGCCTGGTGCAGCTGCGCGCCGAACTGCAGCGCCAGGCAGGCGCGGCATGAGCCCAGTGTTGCTCGAAGCCCGCGACATCAGCCTGGGCTACCCGCGCGAGGGGGGCTGGCAGCAGGTGCTGGCGCAGTTCGACCTGCAGCTGGCACCGGGCGAAGTGGTGAGCATTCTTGGCCCCAGTGGGGTTGGCAAGTCCAGCCTGCTGCGCGTACTGGCCGGCCTGCAGCAGCCACGCGCTGGCAGTGTCACCCTGCACGGTCAGCCGTTGCAAGGGCCGCACCCCCGGCTGGCCGTAGCGTTCCAGGACCCCAGCCTGCTGCCTTGGCTGAGCCTGGAGAAAAACGTCGCCTTCGGCCTGGACTTCGCCCGCCAGCCCAGACTGGCCGCAGCCGAGCGGCGTGCACGCATCGACCATGCCATCGCGGCCGTGGGCCTGGCCCATGCCCGTGGCCAGTTCCCGGCGCAGCTGTCCGGCGGCATGGCCCAGCGCACTGCACTGGCCCGTTGCCTGGCCCGCCAGCCCGAGGTGCTGTTGCTCGACGAGCCGTTCGGCGCGCTGGACGAAGTGACCCGGGCCGACATGCAGCAACTGCTGCTGCAGCTGATCGCCACCCACAATACGGCGGCGGTGCTGATCACCCACGATATTGACGAAGCCCTGCTGCTGTCCGATCGGGTGCTGCTACTGGGCAACCACCCAGCGCACATCCTCGGGCAGTGGCTCGTCGACCTGCCGCAGCCGCGCGCGCAGCGGGTCGACGAGCTGGGCGCCCTGCGTATCGAAATCCTCAAGACCCTTCGGCGGGCAAGCCGCACAGTCGAACCCACCCCAACCCCGTTGCCCTCGGAGGCTGTCCATGTGCATGGATGACTGCTGTTCCGCTTCTTCACGTCGCGATTTCCTCAAGCTCGGTGCCATGCTCACGGCAGCCGGCGCGCTGCCATTGCTTTCAAGCCTGCAGGCCCGCGCCGCCGCCGAACCGGACGCGCCGGTGCGCATCGGCTACCTGCCGATCACCGACGCCACGCCGCTGCTGGTGGCGCACAACAATGGCCTGTTCGAAGCCGAAGGCATCAAGGCCGAGCGCCCGGTGCTGCTGCGCAGCTGGGCCCAGGTGATCGAGGCGTTCATCTCCGGCCAGGTCAATGTCATCCACCTGCTGTCGCCGATGACAGTGTGGGCGCGCTATGCCAGCAAGGTGCCGGCCAAGGTGGTGGCCTGGAACCACGTGGGGGGCTCGGGCCTGACCGTGGCCCCGGACATCACCGACCTCAAGCAGTTAGGTGGCAAGACCGTGGCCATCCCGTTCTGGTATTCGATCCACAACGTGGTGCTGCAGCAGATGCTCAACGACAACGGCCTGACGCCGGTGTCGAGGCCGGTCACTGCCCAGCTGGACGCCAATGAAGTCAACCTGCTGGTGCTGCCGCCGTCCGACATGCCGCCAGCCCTGGCCAGCAAACGCATTGCCGGCTACATCGTTGCCGAGCCGTTCAACGCCCTGGCCGAGAACCTCAAGGTTGGCCGGGTGCAGCGTTTCACCGGCGATGTGTGGCGCAATCACGCCTGCTGCGTGGTGTTCATGCACGAGCATGACCTGAACAATCGCCCGGAATGGTCGCAGAAAGTGGTCAACGCCATCGTCAAGGCGCAACAGTGGACGCGCGATCACCGCGCCGAAGCGGCGGCCTTGCTGTCCAGGGCCGGCCCCAACAAGTACACCCCGCACGAGCCTGCGGTGCTGGCCAAGGTGCTGGCGCCGGCCGCCGAGGACCGGGCTGGCTACATTGCAAGTGGTGCCATCCGCCATCAGCAGTGGGACGAAAAACGCATCGACTTCCAGCCGTACCCGTACCCCAGCTACACCGAAGCGCTGGTCAAGCGCTTGCAGACCACCCTGATCGAGGGTGACAACGCGTTCCTTGCCGGCCTTGACCCGGTGCAGACCGCCAGGGACCTGGTCGACGACCGCTTCGTGCGTAACGCCATTACCGCCGTGGGCGGGCCGTCGGTGTTCGGCATTGCCGACAGCTACGAGCGTAACGAGGAGTTCGCGGTCTGATGCGCACGCATGTCCTGCACGCCGGGCTTGGTCTGGCGGGTCTGCTCGGTTTGTTACTGTTGTGGTGGGCGGGTGTTGCAGTGTTTGGCCAGGCCGATGGCTTGTCGGCGCGCTTTTCGCCCAACGCAACCCTGGCCAGCCTGGTCGAGCTGCTGGGGCAGGGGGAGGTCTACGGGCATATCTGGGTGAGCCTGAAACGCATCCTGATCGGGCTGCTGCTGGCGCTGCTGATTGGTGTGCCGCTGGGCCTGCTGGTGGGTAGCTACCGGCACCTGGAGGCGGCGACCACGCCAGCATTCCAGTTCCTGCGCATGATCTCGCCGCTGTCGTGGATGCCGGTGGTGGTGATGCTGATGGGCGTGGGCGACCAGCCGATCTATTTCCTGCTGGCGTTTGCCGCGTTGTGGCCGATTCTGCTGAACACCGCTGCCGGGGTCAGGCAACTGGACCCACGCTGGCTGCAGTTGAGCCGCAGCCTGAGCGCCACACGCCGGGAAACCTTGTGCAAGGTGATCGTGCCGGGGGTGATCGGCCATGTGCTGACCGGGGTGCGGCTGGCCATCGGCATCTTGTGGATCGTGCTGGTGCCGTGCGAAATGCTCGGGGTCAGTGCGGGGCTGGGGTACTTCATCCTCGATACCCGTGACCGGCTGGCGTATTCCGAGCTGATGGCGATGGTGCTGCTGATCGGGGTGCTGGGCTTTGTGCTGGATGCCTTTGCGCGAGGGCTGCATCGGCGCTGGGTGCATGGCTGATGGGCCTATGAGGTTTCTTCGCGGGCTTGTCCGCTCCCACCGGTATTCATCGCCCTTGGGTCTTGTGATATCCCTGTGGGAGCGGGCGAGCCCGCGAAAAGGCCCCTCGATCAATGTACGGTCTTGCGCTGCCGCACACACTCCCGCGCCTGAACGGCCAGCTCGTCCAGCCGCTCATCGCGCATCTGTTCCGCTTCGATCATCGCATCTTCACCCTGCTGGTTAAGCAGGTAGGTATGAATCTGCATCACTTCAACCGCCTCGTAGATCGGTGCAATGTCCAGCCGCCCGATCAACGCACCGCTGGCTTGCCCGGTACTGCTCATCAGCACCTGCGGCCCGTTGGCGGCCACTGCCTGCATGCCCATGGCCTCGAACCACGGCACCTGGCTGGCAAAGGCGTTCAGTTCCACGCAGGCATGCCGCGCCTGCAGATCACCCAGCAAGGCGCGGGCGATACCTTGGCGGCGGTGGCTGGGTTGCACGGCCAGGAACGCCAGCGCGCAGGCCTGTTCGTCGTCCTCGGCCGGCAGCGACAGGGCAAAGCCCAGCAGCTGGTCGGGCGCCTCGGCGTCCAGCGCCAGTGTCAGCGCCACCGCCAGGCCGCGGGTGCCGTCCATGGCTTGCAGGTACTGGTGCACCTCCATGCCGACGCCGTACTGGTACAGCGGATACAGGGGGTTGTCGGCAGTGATGGCGACACTGCTCAGTTCGCTGACATTGTGGATCACCAGCTCGCGGATCTGGTTCTGGAAAGATTCGGGCGGCACGCTGTCGAGGCGGCTCAGGATGAACATCGGGTGACGGGCTCCGGCGGGTGGGAATACAGCCCGCGCCGTGCTGGCGCGGGCTGTACAGTTTAACCGGTTTTTCCGTTTCAGCCTTGTGCCTGTAACGCACCAAGCATCAGGTCCAGGTTTTGCACCGCCGCGCCCGAGGCGCCTTTGCCCAGGTTGTCGAACACCGCAGTCAGCAGTACCTGGCCGTGCTCGGGGTTGGCGAACAGCGCCAGGCGCAGGTCGTTGCTGTCGTTGAGCGCCTCGGGGTCGAGGTTGGCCGCAGCGCCGTCCTGGTGCAGGGGCATGACCTGGACGTGCCGGGCACCTTGATAGTGCTGTTCCAGGCAGGCTTGCAGCTGGCCGGCGCTGACCTGGCCAGGCAGCAGGCGCAACTGCAGGGGAATGCTCAGCACGATGCCCTGGCGGTAGGCGCCGTATCCGGGCATGAACATCGGCCGGGCCGACAGGCCGGCGTGCTGCTGGATCTCTGGTACGTGCTTGTGCGCCAGTTCCAGGCCATAGAGCTGCAGGGTCGGGGCCTTGCTTGCGTCGGGCTGTTCATGCCGTTCGACTGCAGCGCGTCCGCCGCCGGAGTAGCCAGAGATGGCGTGGATGTTCAGCGGATAGTCGGCGGGCAGCAGGCCGGCCTTTACCAGTGGGCGGAGCAGGGCAATGGCCCCGGTGGGGTAGCAGCCGGGGTTGCTGACACGCTTGCTTTGCGCAATGCGCTCGGCTTGTTGGTCGTCCAGCTCTGGCAGGCCATAGACCCAGCCCGGGGTGGTGCGGTGCGCGGAGCTGGCGTCGATTACCCGCACCTGCGGGTTGTAGATGGCCGCCACGGCCTCGCGGGCAGCGTCGTCGGGCAGGCACAGCAGGGCGATGTCGGCGCTGTTGATTGCCTCGCGGCGGCGTTGCGGGTCTTTGCGTTCGCTTTCGGGCAGGGTCAGCAGGCGCAAGTCGCTGCGGCCTTGCAGACGGGCGTGGATTTGCAGGCCGGTGGTGCCTTGGTCGCCATCGATGAAGACAACAGGGGTATGCATGGTCGGGGTCCGGTTGGGGAGGGGGGGGTTATGCTCGCCTGTGGCTTTGATTAAGGAAATTTGAATATCATGACGGTAGTGTTCAGATTTTCTGAACGAACATGTCAAGGCCGGCCCTTTAGCGGGTAGATCGGATCGCCGCACCGCCGCTTCTACACGGACGGGGCTGGGTTTGACAGGCCCTCAGGCTCTTCCTGCGAAGTGGACGGTATAGACAATGCGCGAAATAAGCCTCGACCGCCTCCGCACCTTGGTGGTCATCAGCGACCTTGGCTCGTTTGCCGAGGCTGCACGCCAGCTCAACCTGGCGCCGCCCACCATCAGCCTGCACGTGGCCGAGCTGGAGGCGCGGGTTGGCGGTGCTTTGCTCAGCCGCACCCGCGGCCAGGTTCGGCCCACCGCGATCGGCGAAACGCTGCTGGCGCGTGCCCGTCGCTTGCTGGCCGATGCCGACCTGGCGCTTGAAGAAGTGCGCCGGCAGGTCGAGGGGCTGACCGGCCGGGTGCGGCTGGGCGCGTCCACCGGGGCCATCGCCCACTTGTTGCCTCAGGCGCTGGAGCAGCTGCGGGTGGAGCACCCGAGGATCGACGTGCAAGTGCAGGTGCTGACCTCGCAGGCGTCGCTGGCACGGCTGCGCGAGGGCACGCTGGACATCGGCCTGGTGGCCTTGCCGCAGGTGGCGGGGAAAGGGTTGACGGTAACCCCTTGGCGGCGCGACCCGATCCTGGCTTATGTGCCTGCCGACTGGCAGCCACCGGCGAAGGTTACGCCGGCCTGGCTGGCGCAGCGGGCGTTGATCCTCAACGACAGCAGCACCCAGCTGTCGCGGGTGACCGGGGAGTGGTTCGCAGCGGCGGGGCTGTACCCCGAGCCGCGGATCGAGCTGAACTACAACGATGCGATCAAGAGCCTGGTCGGCGCCGGGTATGGGGCGACGTTGTTGCCGCAGGAAGGTGAGGCGGCGGAGCTGGACCGGCGTGTTATGCGCAGGCCGCTGCGGCCGGGGTTATGGCGGCAGTTGGGCATCGCTTGCCGGGAAGGGCAGGGGGAACGGGCAACGGAGTATGTGCTGCAGGCGTTGGAGCGTTTGCGGCAGTAGGGGCTTGATCGCTGGCAGGGGATTTTTGGGGGAATTGCATCGGGGCTGACAGGTGCTTGGCACAGCATTTTCAGCGCCTATGAGATCGAGCGCCGCCCGCGCGGCGCTCGATCTCATAGGCGCTGCACCTCTAATGGCAAGCACCTGTCAGCCCTGATGCAATTTGCCCTGGAGCATAGAGTCACCCTCACACTCTGCGCAACGCCTGGTGATCGGTTCTCGTGTGGCAGCAACCTCACCGCCGCTCTCGCGCCCGTACCTG
>NZ_JABMCW010000274.1:0-7590 GCF_013179705.1 Pseudomonas sp. CM25
TGTTCACCGACCCACGCCTGTTCGACCTGGAGATGAAACACATCTTCGAGGGCAACTGGATCTACCTGGCCCACGAAAGCCAGATCCCCGAGAAAAACGATTTCCTCACCCTGACCATGGGGCGCCAGCCGATTTTCATCGCGCGCAACAAGGACGGTGAGCTCAATGCCTTCCTCAACGCCTGCAGCCACCGCGGCGCCATGCTGTGCCGGCACAAGCGCGGCAACCGCTCCAGCTACACCTGCCCGTTCCACGGCTGGACCTTCAACAACAGCGGCAAATTGCTAAAGGTCAAAGACCCGAGCAACGCCGGCTACCCCGACAGCTTCAACTGCGACGGCTCGCACGACCTGACCAAGGTCGCGCGCTTCGAGTCTTACCGTGGCTTCCTGTTCGGCAGCCTGAATGCCGATGTGAAACCCCTGGTCGAACACCTGGGTGAGTCGGCCAAGATCATCGACATGATCGTCGACCAGTCGCCTGAAGGCCTGGAGGTGCTGCGCGGTGCCAGCTCGTACGTTTACGAGGGCAACTGGAAACTCACCGCCGAGAACGGCGCCGACGGCTACCATGTCAGCTCCGTGCACTGGAACTACGCCGCCACTCAGAACCAGCGCAAGCAGCGCGAGGCCGGTGACGAGATCAAGACCATGAGCGCCGGCGCCTGGGCCAAGCAGGGCGGTGGTTTCTATTCCTTCGACCACGGCCACCTGCTGCTGTGGACCCGCTGGGCCAACCCCGAAGACCGCCCGGCCTACGAGCGTCGCGAGCAGCTGGCCGCTGACTTCGGCCAGGCGCGTGCCGACTGGATGATCGAGAACTCGCGCAACCTGTGCCTGTACCCGAACGTGTACCTGATGGACCAGTTCAGCTCGCAAATCCGCGTCGCCCGGCCGATTTCGGTGAACAAGACCGAAATCACCATCTACTGCATCGCCCCCAAAGGCGAGAGCGCCGATGCCCGCGCCAAGCGCATCCGCCAGTACGAAGACTTCTTCAACGTCAGCGGCATGGCCACCCCGGACGACCTGGAAGAGTTCCGTTCGTGCCAGACCGGCTATGGCGGCGGTACCGGCTGGAACGACATGTCCCGTGGCGCAGCGCACTGGGTTGAAGGCGCCGACGAAGCGGCCAGGGAGATCGAACTGCAGCCGTTGCTGTCTGGCGTGCGCACCGAGGACGAAGGCCTGTTCGTGCTGCAACACAAGTACTGGCAGGACACCATGATCCAGGCGCTCAAGGATGAGCAGCAACTGATCCCCGTGGAGGCCGTGCAATGAGCCTGTACGAGACCGTGCGCGACTTCCTCTACCGCGAAGCGCGCTACCTGGACGATGCCCAGTGGGACCAGTGGCTGGAGCTGTACGCCAGCGACGCAACGTTCTGGATGCCCAGCTGGGACGATGACGACACCCTCACCGAAGATCCGCAAAGCGAGATCTCGCTGATCTGGTACGGCAACCGTGGCGGCCTGGAAGACCGCGTGTTCCGCATCAAGACCGAGCGCTCTAGTGCGACCGTGCCCGACACCCGCACCTCGCACAACATCAGCAACATCGAGATCGTCGAGCAGGGCGAGGGCAGCTGCCAGGTGCGCTTCAACTGGCACACCCTGAGCTTCCGCTACAAGACCACCGACAGTTACTTCGGCAGCAGCTTCTACACCCTCGACCTGCGCGGCGAGCAGCCGCAGATCTTGGCCAAGAAGGTGGTGCTGAAGAACGACTACGTGCGTCAGGTCATCGACATCTACCACATCTGATCCAGTGTTTTGCGAGCACTGCCCGGTGTGTCAGCCGACGCGCCGTGGTCAGGCTCGCCCGCGAGGTGCAACATGAGTTTCCAGATCGCACTCAATTTCGAAGACGGTGTTACCCGTTTCATCGAGGCCAGCGGCCATGAGACCGTGGCCGACGCTGCCTACCGCCAAGGCATCAACATTCCGCTGGACTGCCGCGACGGCGCCTGCGGTACCTGCAAGTGCAAGGCCGAGGCCGGGCGCTACGACCTGGGCGACAATTTCATCGAAGACGCCCTGAACGAAGACGAAATCGCTGAAGGCTATGTACTGACCTGCCAGATGCGCGCCGAAAGCGACTGTGTCATCCGCATTCCGGCGTCATCGCAACTGTGCAAGACCGAACAGGCCAGCTTCGAGGCGGCCATCAGCGACGTGCGCCAGTTGTCGGCCAGCACCATTGCCCTGTCGATCAAGGGCGAGGCGCTGAGCCGCCTGGCTTTCCTGCCAGGGCAGTACGTCAACCTCAAGGTCCCGGGCAGCGAGCAGAGCCGCGCCTATTCATTCAGCTCGCTGCAGAAGGACGGCGAAGTCAGCTTCCTGATCCGCAACGTGCCGGGCGGGCTGATGAGCAGTTTCCTGACCAGCCTGGCCAAGGCTGGCGACAGCATGAGCCTGGCCGGGCCCCTGGGCAGCTTCTACCTGCGGCCAATCCAGCGCCCGCTGTTGCTGCTGGCTGGCGGCACCGGCCTGGCACCGTTCATCGCCATGCTGGAGAAGATCGCCGAGCAGGGCAGCGATCACCCGCTGCACCTGATCTATGGCGTGACCAACGACTTCGACCTGGTCGAGCTCGACCGCTTGCAGGCCTTTGCCGCGCGCATCCCCAACTTCACCTTCAGCGCTTGCGTGGCCAGCCCGGACAGCCAGTACCCGCAGAAGGGCTACGTGACCCAGCACATCGAGCCACGCCACCTCAATGATGGCGACGTCGACCTGTACCTGTGCGGGCCGCCGCCGATGGTCGAGGCGGTCAGCCAGTACGTGCGCGAGCAAGGCATTACCCCGGCCAACTTCTACTACGAGAAGTTCGCCGCAGCGGCCTGATTCCTTCACCCGAACATAGCACCGCCCCTTGTGGGAGCGGGTTCACCCGCGAAGAGGCCGGCCGGTACAACGACATTGCCTGGTCGGACGCATTCGCGGGTAAACCCGCTCCCACAGGGATCGCGGGCAGGCGGAGATTTGAGTATGAACAACAGATTCCAAGGCAAGGTCGCCCTGGTTACCGGCGCCGCGCAAGGCATCGGCCGGGGTGTGTGCTGGCGGCTCAAGGCCGAAGGCGCGCAGGTGGTGGCGGTGGACCGCTCCGAACTGGTTCACGAACTGGCCGGCGAGGGCATGCTGACTCTCACCGCCGACCTGGAACAGCACAGCGACTGCGCCCGGGTCATGGCCAGTGCGGTAGAGGCCTTCGGCCGCCTCGATATCCTGGTCAACAACGTCGGCGGCACCATCTGGGCCAAGCCCTTCGAGCACTACCAGGTCGAGCAGATCGAAGCCGAAGTACGCCGCTCGCTGTTCCCCACCCTGTGGTGCTGCCACGCCGCGCTGCCGTACATGCTTGAACGCGGTGCCGGCGCCATCGTCAACGTCTCGTCCATCGCTACCCGCGGCGTCAACCGTGTCCCGTATGGCGCGGCCAAGGGCGGCGTCAACGCGCTGACCGCGTGCCTGGCGTTCGAAACCGCCGGCCGTGGCATCCGCGTCAACGCCACCGCACCCGGCGGCACCGAGGCGCCACCGCGGCGGGTGCCGCGCAACAGCGCCGAGCAGAGCGAGCAGGAAAAACACTGGTACCAACAGATCGTCGACCAGACCCTCGACAGCAGCCTGATGCACCGCTACGGCAGCATCGATGAACAGGTCGGGGCGATTCTGTTCCTGGCCTCGGACGAGGCGTCCTACATCACCGGCGTGACCTTGCCGGTAGGGGGCGGCGACCTCGGCTGAGCAGCCCCCCCACGGCAACAGCTTTTCACCACAACAAAAACAAGAGCGATAGATGCCATGCGAACCCTCGACGTACATCCGATCATCGATAACGCGCGCTTTACCCCGTTTCACTGGATGGTCATGGCCTGGTGCGGCCTGCTGCTGATCTTCGACGGCTATGACCTGTTCATCTACGGCGTGGTACTGCCGGTAATCATGAAAGAGTGGGGCCTTACCCCGTTGCAGGCCGGTGCGCTGGGCAGCTACGCGCTGTTCGGCATGATGTTCGGCGCGCTGGCGTTCGGCAGCCTGGCCGACCGTATCGGGCGCAAGAAGGGCATCGCCATCTGTTTCGCCCTGTTTTCCGGGGCGACCATTCTCAACGGCTTCGCCAGCAGCCCCAGCGAGTTTGGCATCTACCGCTTCATCGCCGGCCTGGGTTGCGGGGGGCTGATGCCTAACGCCGTGGCCCTGATGAACGAATACGCGCCCAAGCGCCTGCGCAGCACGCTGGTAGCGATCATGTTCAGTGGCTACTCGCTGGGCGGCATGCTTTCGGCAGGCGTGGGCATCTTCATGTTGCCGCGGTTCGGCTGGGAGTCGATGTTCTTCGCCGCCGCCGTGCCGCTGCTGCTGTTGCCGGTAATCCTTTACTACTTGCCGGAATCGATTGGCTTTCTGGTGCGCCAAGGCCGCATCGAAGAAGCGCGCAAGCTGCTCAAACGACTGGACCCGACGTGCGACGTGCAGGCCGATGACGTGCTGCAGGCGGTGGACCGCAAAAGCAGCGGGGCGTCAGTGCTCGACCTGTTCCGCGACGGCCTGGCCATCCGCACCCTGGCCTTGTGGCTGGCGTTCTTCTGCTGCCTGCTGATGGTCTACGCGCTGAGTTCCTGGCTGCCCAAGCTGATGGCCAACGCCGGCTACAGCCTGGGCTCAAGCCTTTCGTTCCTGCTGGCGCTGAACTTCGGCGGCATGGCCGGGGCAATTCTTGGCGGCTGGCTGGGCGACCGCTACAACCTGGTCAAGGTCAAGATGGCGTTCTTCATCGCCGCTGCGCTATCGATCAGCCTGCTGGGGGTAAACAGCCCAACGCCGCTGCTTTACCTGCTGATCTTCATTGCCGGTGCCACCACCATCGGTACGCAGATCCTGCTGTATGCCGGCGCCGCGCAAATGTACGGTCTGTCGGTGCGCTCCACCGGTCTTGGCTGGGCTTCCGGTATCGGCCGCAACGGCGCCATCGTCGGGCCGCTGCTGGGCGGTGCACTGATGGGAATCAACCTGCCGCTGCAGCTCAATTTCATCGCCTTCGCCATCCCTGGTGCCATTGCCGCACTGGCCATGGCTGTGCACCTGGCCAGCGGCCGGCGGCATGCCCAGGCCATTGCGGCCCAGGCCTGAATCGAACTGCGCGAGGTGCCATGAAAACCCTGATCAAGGACAGCTCGCTGTCCGCCATCGTCGCTGGCTGCATCGCCACGATGATCTCTTATGCCGGCCCGCTGGTGATCATCTTCCACGCCGCGGAGGCCGCCGGCCTGTCTCACCAGCAGCTGTCGTCCTGGGTGTGGGCGGTGTCCATGGGCAGCGCCGTGCTTGGCGCGCTGCTCAGCCTGCGTTACCGGGTGCCGGTGGTCATCGCCTGGTCGATCCCCGGCTCTGCGCTGCTGGTAACCGCCTTGCCGCAGCTCGGCCTGGAACAGGCAGTGGGTGCCTACCTGGTGGCCAACCTGGTGCTGCTGCTGATCGGCATCAGCGGCGCCTTCGACCGCATCATTGCGCGCCTGCCAGGCTCCATCGCCGCCGGCATGCAGGCGGGCATCCTGTTCAGCTTCGGTAGCGAGGTATTCCGCGCCTTGCCGCTACAGCCGCTGCTGGTAATGGCGATGTTCGTCACCTACGTGCTGATGCGCCGGCTGCAGCCGCGCTATGCAGTGGCAGCGGTGCTGTGCGTCGGCACGCTGGTGACCGTGGCCAGCGGTGCGTTGCGCAGTGAAGCACTGGTGCTGGAGCTGGCTTCGCCGCAACTGATCACCCCGCAGTTCAGCCTGGCGGCGCTGTTCAGCCTGGCGCTGCCGATGGTGCTGGTGGCACTGACCGGGCAGTTCATGCCGGGCATGGCGGTGCTGCGCAACGCCGGATACGCAACGCCTGCCAGCCCGCTGATCAGCGCCAGTGCCTTGGCCGGTGCGGTGCTTGCGCCCTTTGGTTGCCACGGGCTGAACCTGGCGGCAGTTACCGCCAGCCTGTGCACCGGCCACGAAGCCCATGCGAACCCGCGCCGCCGCTATGTGGCGGCAGTGGCCGGCAGTGCACTGTACCTGCTGCTGGGCATTGCCGGGGCCACGCTGATGTCGCTGTTTGCAGCCTTTCCCGCCGCACTGATCGCCGCCCTGGCCGGGTTGGCCCTGTACGGCGCGATCAGCGAAGCCCTGGCCCGCAGCCTGGCCGAGCCGGCCGAGCGCGATGCCGGGCTGTTCACATTCCTGGTCACCGCTTCGGGGGTGGCCTTCCTGGGCCTGTCGGCGGCGTTCTGGGGCTTGGTGTTCGGCCTGCTGGCCCACGCGCTGCTGCGGTTGCGCCGGCCACAGGCACGGGAGGTGCTGCGCCGTAACCCATGAACCGCTGCTGTTCCAACGCTTTATCCATAAAAACAAGATCAAGAGAGCTTCGGAATGAACCACACCCCCTGCGTCGCCCTGGGCATGACTTTGCTCAGCCAACCGTTGCTGGCCGCCGAAGGCGGTTTCTTCGAAGATTCGAAGGCCAGCCTCAGTGCCCGTAACTACTACTTCAGCCGCGACTTCTCCGACATTGTCGGGGCCAACCAGCAGTCCAGGGCCGAGGAGTGGGCCCAGGGTTTCATCCTCGATTTCAAGAGCGGCTACACCCCAGGCACGCTCGGCTTCGGCGTGGATGCCCTGGGGCTGCTGGGGATCAAGCTCGACAGCAGCCCGGACCGTGTCAACACCGGCCTGCTACCGGTGCATGGCGATGGTCGCGCTGCCGACGAATACAGCCGCCTGGCGCCTACCTTCAAGGCACGGCTGTCAAAGACCGAGCTGCGCGTGGGCGAGCTGCAACCGAACCTGCCGGTACTGACCTTCAGCGACATCCGCCTGCTGCCGCCGACCTACCAGGGGGCGAGCGTGAGTTCGGCGGAAATCGACGGGCTGACGGTGCAGGCCGGTCACCTGAAAAGCACCCACCTGCGCAACGAAGGGGGCGACGGCAAGATGAACGCCATGCTCGGCCATGTGCCGATGCGCCAGGCACAAAGCGATGCGTTCAACTACGTGGGCGGCGACTATGCGTTCAACGCCAACCAGAGCAGCATCAGCCTGTGGTACGGGGAACTGGAAGATATCTACCAGCAAGGCTTTGTCGGGCTCAAGCACAGCAAACCGGTAGGGGATTGGGTACTCAGCGCCAACCTGGGGTATTTCACTGCGCGTGAAGCGGGCGAGGCGCTGCTCGGCAACATCGACAACCAGGCGTTCTTCTCGATGTTCACCGCCCGGCATGGCGGGCACAGCTTGCATGTCGGCTACCAGGGTATCTACGGCGACAGCCCGTTCCCACGGGTATTCGCCAACATCTCGCCGCTGGGCAACGAAGTCCCGACCTACGAGTTCGCCTACACCGACGAGCGCTCCTACCAGGTGCGTTACGACTACAACTTCGCAGCCATGGGCGTGCCGGGGCTGACCACGACGGTGCGCTACATCACCGGTAACAATGTAGATACCGGGCAGGGTTATGAAGGGCGTGACCGCGAGCGCGACCTAGATATCGGCTATGCGGTGCAGAGCGGGGTGCTGAAGGGCCTGGGGATTCGGCTGCGCAACGCCATG
>NZ_JABMCW010000275.1:0-7501 GCF_013179705.1 Pseudomonas sp. CM25
AACCGCCTAAAGCGCCCCCGCTTTATCCGAAAAGCCATCTGTTGGCCGCCAGCGGCATCGCCGCCCTGCTCAGCCTGGCTTTGCTGGTGTTTCCCTCCAGCGAAGTGGAAGCCAAGAAAACCACCCTCAACCTCGAGCTGGAGAGCCCGGCCGAGCAACTGAAAGACGAATCTCGTGCTGCTCCCCTGGTGCAAACCAATGGGGAGCAAGGCTCGCCGTTCGCCCAGATCGAAGACGCCACCGCCGAGACCCAGAACGCCGAGCAACAAGCCCCTGCCGCCGAACCGGTCGTCGAGGCTGCCAAGGAGCCCGGACATCGCGAAGTTACCGTGGCCCGCGGCGACACGCTGTCTACCCTGTTTGCCAAGGTGGGGCTGCCAACCAATGCAGTACACGACCTGCTGGCGAGCAACAAGCAAGCCAAGCAGTTCAGCCAGCTCAAGCATGGCCAGGTGCTGCAATTCGAACTGGACAAGGACGGCCAGCTGGCGAGCCTGCACAGCAAGGTCGGCAACCTCGAGACCATTCGCCTTACCAAAACCGCCAAGGGTTACACCTTCAACCGTGAAATCAGCAAGCCGGTGGTGCGTACCGCCTATGCCCACGGCGTGATCAAGAGCTCCCTGTCCGCCTCGGCCCAGCGCGCCGGCCTGTCTCACAGCATGACCATGGACATGGCCCGAGTGCTGGGGTACGACATCGACTTCGCCCAGGACATTCGCCAAGGTGACGAATTCGATGTGGTCTACGAGCAGAAGGTGATGGACGGCAAGGTCGTCGGCACCGGCAACATACTGTCCGCGCGCTTCACAAACCGCGGCAAGACCTACACCGCCGTGCGCTACACCAACAAGCAGGGCAATACCAACTACTACACCGCCGATGGCAACAGCCTGCGCAAGGCCTTCATCCGTACCCCGGTAGATTTCGCCCGCATCAGCTCGCGCTTCTCCGCTGGCCGCAAGCACCCGATCCTGAACAAGATCCGCGCCCACAAAGGTGTCGACTACGCTGCCCCACGCGGTACCCCGATCAAGGCTGCCGGTGACGGCCGCATCGAGCTGGCCGGGCGCCGTGGCGGTTACGGCAACACCGTGATCATCCAGCATGGCAACCGCTACAAGACGCTGTACGGGCACATGCAGGGCTTCGCCAAAGGCATCAAGACCGGCAGCTCGGTGAAGCAGGGCCAGATCATCGGCTACATCGGTACCACCGGCCTGTCCACCGGCCCGCACCTGCACTACGAGTTCCAGGTCAACGGCGTGCACGTCGATCCGCTGAGCCAGAAAGTGCCAATGGCAGACCCGATCGCCAAGAGCGAACGCCAGCGCTTCATGCAGCAGAGCCAACCCCTGATCGCGCGCATGGACCAGGAAAAGGCCACCATGCTCGCAGCGAACAAGCGCTAAGCCATGGCGCTTTACCTGGGGGTGATGTCTGGTACCAGCCTCGACGGCCTGGACATTGCCCTGATCGAGCAAGGCGAGCATCTGAAACTGCTCGCCACCCATTACCTGCCAATGCCCGTCGACCTGCGCCAGGAGCTGCTTGCCTTGTGCAGCAGCGGCCCTGACGAAATCGCGCGTGCTGCGCTGGCAGAAAACCGCTGGGCCAGCCTGGCAGGCGAAGGTATTGGCCAATTGCTGGCCCGCGAAGGCCTGCAGGCCGGTGCCATCCGTGCCATCGGCAGCCATGGCCAGACCATTCGCCACGAGCCCGCACGCAGCTTTACCGTGCAGATCGGCAACCCGGCGCTGCTGGCCGAGCTTACCGGCATCAGCGTGGTCGCCGACTTCCGCAGGCGCGACGTTGCTGCCGGTGGCCAAGGTGCGCCGCTGGTGCCCGCCTTCCACGAAACCCTGTTCAGCCACCTCGGCCAGCGTCTGGCGGTGCTCAACGTGGGCGGTTTCAGCAACCTGAGCCTGATCGAGCAAGACCAGCCGGTCCACGGCTTCGACTGCGGCCCCGGTAACGTGCTGCTGGATGCCTGGATCGAGCGCAAGCGCGGCGCGACCTACGATGCCGATGGCGCCTGGGCCGCTTCCGGTGCAGTGCAGGCGGACTTGCTGCGCACACTGCTGGCCGACCCGTTCTTTGCCGGGAGCGGCCCGAAAAGCACTGGCCGCGAAGTGTTCAACCTGCACTGGCTGGATGGCCACCTCGCCCGCCTGCCCGCTTACCGCGACGAGGATGTGCAGGCAACGCTGCTGGAGCTGACCGCACGCAGCATCATCGACTCGCTGAGCAATGCCCAGAAGAGCACCGAAGCACTGCTGGTCTGCGGGGGTGGTGCGCGTAACGGGGCACTGATGGCCCGCCTCGGCCAGCTGCTGCCGGCAGCCCGCGTCGCCAGTACCGGCGCCCATGGCATAGACCCGGACTGGGTAGAGGCCATGGCATTCGCCTGGCTTGCCCACTGCTGCCTGGAAGGCATCGCTGCCAACCGTCCCAGCGTCACTGCCGCCAGGGGCCTGCGCGTACTTGGCGCGATCTACCCGGCCTGACGGTTACGCCACAAAGTAAAACGCCGCGCAATTGCGCGGCGTTTTCATAAGCTCAGGGCTCAAATCGAGAACGAGGAACCGCAGCCACACGTGGTGGAGGCGTTAGGGTTCTTGATCACGAAACGCGAACCTTCCAGGCCTTCCTGGTAGTCCACCTCGGCGCCAGCCAGATACTGGAAGCTCATCGGGTCGACCACCAGAGACACGCCCTCGCGCTCGACAATGGTGTCATCCTCGGCGACATCTTCATCGAAGGTGAAGCCATACTGGAAGCCCGAACAGCCGCCACCGGTGACGAACACGCGCAGCTTCAGACGATCGTTGCCTTCTTCGGAAACCAGGTTCTTCACCTTTTGTGCAGCGCCGTGGGTGAATTCCAAAGCCGTAGGGGTGAAGGTTTCGACGCTCATGTTGATTCTCCCGGCGCGGTAGCCGCCATAAAACTCGATGACGCGCATTATCCGCTTCTCCGAGAAAATTGGTCAAGAATTGTGCGCCTTTAGTCGTGACCGACAAAAAGGCCCGCACATGGCGGGCCTTTTCCTGCACCACAGGCTTACGGCAGCAGGCCGGCGTGCGACAGGCCCATGCGCTCGTCCAGGCCGAACAGGATGTTCAGGTTCTGCACCGCCTGGCCGGACGCGCCTTTGACCAGGTTGTCGATCACCGACAGCACCACCACCAGATCGCCGCCCTGTGGGCGATGCACAGCAATGCGGCAGACGTTGGCGCCGCGCACGCTGCGGGTTTCCGGATGGCTACCCGCCGGCATCACGTCGACGAACGGTTCATCGGCGTAGCGCTTCTCGAACAGCGCCTGCAGGTCGACCGAAGTATCGGCAACGGTTGCGTACAGGGTGGCGTGAATGCCACGGATCATGGGTGTCAGATGCGGCACGAAGGTCAGACCGATGTCCTTGCCGGCAGCCAGGCGCAGGCCTTGGCTGATTTCTGGCAGGTGGCGGTGCCCCTTGACCGCGTAAGCCTTCATGCTCTCGCCAGCCTCACAGAACAACGAACCCACCGCCGCACCCCGGCCAGCACCGCTGACACCCGACTTGCAGTCGGCGATCAGGCGCGACGGGTCGGCCAGGCCAGCTTCGAGCAGCGGCAGGAAGCCCAGCTGGGTCGCGGTCGGGTAGCAACCCGGTACGGCGATCAGGCGCGCCTGGCGGATTTTCTCGCGGTTGACTTCAGGCAGGCCGTACACCGCGTCCTTGAGCAGCTCTGGCGCACCGTGTGGTTGACCGTACCATTTGCCCCACTCGGTGGCATCCTGCAGACGGAAATCGGCCGACAGGTCGATCACCTTGGTGCCCGCCGCCAGCAACTCGCCGGCCAAGGCGTGGGCAACACCGTGCGGTGTGGCGAAGAAAACCACATCACAGGCAGCCAGGGCCTTGCTGTCCGGCACGCTGAACGCCAGCCCGTCATAGTGGCCGCGCAGGTTCGGGTACATATCCGCCACCGCCACGCCCGCCTCGGAGCGCGAAGTGATGACCGCCACTTCGGCCTGTGGATGCTGTGCCAGCAGACGCAACAGTTCGACGCCGGTGTAACCCGTGCCGCCGACGATACCGACCTTGATCATAACGCTTGCCCCTTATCAACGAGCCGTCTGGAAAGCGCACGATAATAGGGGCGCACAGCGTCTGTAACAACTCTTGGGGTGCCCCTGTGGGCGCTTGACCACTACTATCTGACGACCGTGATTACCTGAAGGAACTCCCTCCATGCTTTACCTATGGATCAAAGCGCTGCATATCGTCAGCGTGGTCTGCTGGTTCGCCGGCCTGTTCTACCTGCCGCGGCTTTTCGTCTACCACGCCCAGAGCCAGGACAGCGTCAGCCAGGAACGCTTCGTGACCATGGAGCGCAAGTTGTACCGCGGCATCATGAACCCGGCGATGATTGCCACCTACGTGTTCGGTGCCTGGATGCTGTACCTCACCCCAGGCTGGCTGAGCCAGGGCTGGCTGCATGCCAAGCTCACCCTGGTCATCCTGCTGACCGGCTACCATCACATGTGCGGCGCCCAACGCAAACGCTTCGCCAACGGAGGCAACACCCGCAGCCACGTCTACTATCGCTGGTTCAACGAAGTGCCCGTGCTGTTCCTGCTGGGCATCGTAATTCTGGTGGTGGTCAAACCGTTCTGACATAGCCACCCGCCCAAGGAGCCTTGCCATGTCGCTACCCGCCTCGCTCGAACAACGCCTGCGCCTGCCTGTGGTTGCCGCGCCGATGTTCCTCATCTCCAACCCCAAGCTGGTGCTGGCCTGCTGCGCCAGCGGTGTGGTCGGCAGTTTCCCGGCCCTGAACCAGCGCGACAGCGCCGGCTTCAAGGCCTGGCTGGAGCAGATCGGGGCTGGGCTGGCGCAACTTCAAGCGCCAGCGCCCTACGCCGTCAACCTGATCGTTCACCCGACCAACCCGCGGCTACAGGCAGACCTGGCCCTGTGCGTGGAGCACCGCGTGCCGATCGTCATTACCAGCCTGGGGGCGGTGAAAGAAGTGGTCGATGCGGTGCACAGCTACGGCGGGCTGGTGTTCCACGATGTCACTACTCGCCGCCATGCGGAAAAAGCCGCCGAAGCCGGTGTCGATGGCCTGATCGCAGTCGCCGCTGGCGCGGGCGGCCATGCCGGCACCTGGAGCCCGTTCGCCCTGGCTGCGGAGATTCGCCAGTTCTTCGACAAGACCCTGCTGCTGGCCGGCTGTATCAACCACGGCCACGAAATCGTGGCCGCGCAGCTGCTGGGGGCAGACCTTGCCTACATGGGCACGCGCTTCATTGCCACCACAGAAAGCCAGGCCCAGGACGCCTACAAGCAAATGCTGGTGCATGCCCACGCCGTCGACATCATCCACACCCCAGCAGTGTCCGGCATCCCTGCCAGCTTCCTGCGCCCGAGCCTGGAGCAGGCCGGCTATGACATGAACGCCCTCCAAAACGCCCACGAAACCGGCAAACTGAAACCCATAGACGACGAGGCCAAAGCCTGGAAGACCGTATGGTCGGCTGGCCAGGGGGTCGGCGGCATCACCGATCTGCCCAGCGCCAGCTTGCTGATCGAACGCCTCCATAACGAGTACCAACACGCACTGGAACGCTGCCAGGGCTTGCGCTTGCGCACCGTGTAGCAAAAGGCAACACCTTGCCCGGCCAAGTTGTACACTAGGCGCCTTCTACAGCCCCCAGGAGCCTTGCATGACCCGTTACGCCATGATCACTGGTGCTTCCAGCGGCCTGGGCCTGGCCCTGGCGGAAGCCCTGGCACGGCGCGGGCGCAACCTGATCCTGGTGGCACGCCAGCGTGAAACGCTGGAACCTGTGGCCATGGAGCTGACCCAGCGTTTCGGCGTCGAGGTGCTGTTCCGCGCCTGCGACCTCAGCCAGCCCCTGCGCCTGTCAGGCTTCGTGCTGGAACTGGAAGAAGGCGAACGGCGTATCGACTTGCTGGTCAACTGTGCCGGCCTGCGTACCTACGGGCCGCTGCTGGCCCACGAGTGGGCCGACGAGCAGGACCTGCTGGAGGTAAACGTGCTGGCCCTGAGCCGTCTTTGCCACGCCATTGGCAACCTGATGGCCGTGCAGGGTGGCGGGCAGATCCTCAACGTCGCCGGCCTGGCCGGGGTGGCACCTGGGCCGTGGATGGCAGCCTATGCTGCCAGCAAGGCCTACGTCCTGAGTTTCTCCCAGGCACTGCGCGAAGAACTCAAGCGCACGGGCATCAAGGTCTCGGTGCTATGCCCCGGCCCGGTGCGCTCCTCGCGCCGGCGTATTCCACGGCTCGATGGCAAGCCGCGCTGCCTCGGCGCAGAGGAAGTAGCGCTGTACACCGTGCGCGCCCTGGACAAGAACCGCGCGCTGATCATGCCCGGCCGGCGCAACCGCTGGCTGGCGTTTGCCCCGCGCCTGCTGCCACGCTGGCTGGTGCGCAAGCTGGCCGGGGCCATCCACCGCCGCTACTGCCCCGCCGGCATGGAATAGCCACTGGGCGCGCGGCGCCTGGCTGAGTACACTCGGCCCGACCCTCACCATGGAGCAAGTGCTGTGGACGATCTATTCCTCAAAATCATCAACCGGGAAATCCCGGCGGATATCATCTACGAAGACGACCAGATCCTGGCCTTCAAGGACATTGCACCCGCGGCACCGGTACATTTTCTGGTTATCCCGAAGAAACACATCCGTACCCTCAATGACCTGTCCGAAGAGGACAAGGCCCTGGCCGGCCACATCCTGTTCACCGCCCAGCGCCTGGCTGTGGAGCAAGGCTGCGAGGAAGGTTTCCGCGTGGTCATGAACTGCAACCCGAAAGGTGGCCAGACCGTCTACCACATCCACATGCACGTGCTTGGCCAGCGCCAGATGAACTGGCCACCGGGCTGATCCACGGCAAGCGACCCTGGCGCTATTGCGGTAAACTGTCGGGCACATTCTTGCGGAGGTGCCCGATGGCTACCGAACGTCACTACTCGCCGCTCGACCGCTTGTTGCTGCAGGCCGATACCGCCATGCGCACCTTGCTGCCCTTCAGCGGCCAGCCTGCCCGCCCATCGCCGGCCATCATCCAGCCGGACATCGAGCTGGACGAGCAGCAGTCCCGCCACGTAGCGGGGCTGATGCGCATCAACCATACCGGTGAAGTCTGCGCGCAGGCGCTGTACCAAGGCCAGGCGCTGACCGCCAAGCTGCCTGAAGTACGCAAGGCCATGGAACATGCAGCCGAGGAAGAAGTGGACCACCTGGCCTGGTGCGAGCAGCGCATCCGCCAGCTGAACAGCCACCCGAGTGTGCTCAACCCGCTGTTCTATGGCATGTCGTTTGGCATCGGCGCCCTCGCCGGGCTGGTCAGTGACAAGGTCAGCCTGGGCTTCGTCGCCGCCACCGAGCACCAGGTGTGCAAGCACCTTGACGAGCACCTGGAGCAGATCCCGCACGAGGACGAAAAATCCCGGGCCATTCTCGAGCAAATGCGCGTTGACGA
>NZ_JABMCW010000276.1:0-7441 GCF_013179705.1 Pseudomonas sp. CM25
GCCACAGCAAAGCCACGGCCTGCAGGTGCGCCAGCGCTACGGCACCAGCGGCGCTCGGGAACAGGCACAGCAAGGCTTCCCCGCCGTCATCCGCCACGGGCTGCCGCAACTGCAGCGCAGCCGCGCCGCCGGCGCCAGCGAGCCTCACGCCCGTCTCGACGCGCTGCTGGCAATCATGGCGGTGCTCAGCGACACCTGCGTGCTCTGGCGCAGCGGCCCGGCCGGGCTGGCAGCCGTCCAGCAAGGCGCGCTGGCAGTTCTGGGCGCAGGCGGCAGCGCCACGCTGGCCGGGCGCCGGCAGCTGCGCGAACTCGACCAGCAACTGCTGCACCTGAACGCCTCACCGGGCGGCGCTGCCGATCTGCTCGCCGCCTGCCTGTTCCTCGACAAAGCCGGGAGCCTGTGACATGGAAACCCTGAACTTTCAATTCCCCGCTGCGCAACCTGGGCGTGGCCGCACGCTGGTGGGCTGCGTCAGCTCCGGGGACCTCGAAGTGCTGATCGAACCCGGCACCGCCGGCAGCCTGCAGATCCAGGTGATGACTTCGGTAAACGGCAGCGCTGCGCGCTGGCAGCAACTGTTCCAGCGCTTGTTCGAGGACCGCGCCTGGCCGGCGGTGAATATCGATATCCACGATTTTGGCGCCACCCCCGGCGTGGTGCGCCTGCGCCTGGAGCAAGGCTTCGAGGAGATTGCCCATGACTGATACCGAACGTTTGCTGCACAGCCGCAGCTTTGTCGAGCTAGGTGCCCGGCAACGGGCCCGCGCACTGCTCGACGCGGGCAGCTTCCGCGAACTGCTGGGCCCTTTCGACCGGCTGATGTCGCCGTGGTTGCCGCGCCAGGGCATCGTGCCGCAGGCCGACGATGGCGTGATCATTGCCAAGGGCCTGCTGAACGGGCGCAACGCGGTGGTCGCCGCCATTGAAGGCGGCTTTCAGGGTGGCAGCATGGGCGAGGTGGGCGGTGCCAAGATTGCCGGTGCGCTGGAACTGGCCATCGAAGACAACCGCAACGGCGTCCCTACCTGTGCGGTGCTGCTGCTGGAGACCGGCGGGGTGCGTCTGCAGGAAGCCAACCTGGGCCTGGCGGCGATTGCCGAGATCCAGGCAGCCATCGTCGAACTGCGTAACTGGCAGCCGGTGATCGGCCTGATCGCAGGTTCGGTCGGCTGCTTCGGCGGCATGTCCATTGCTGCGGGCCTGTGCAGCCATCTGCTGGTTACCCGCGAAGCGCGCCTGGGCCTCAACGGCCCGCAGGTGATCGAGCAGGAGGCGGGCATCGGCGAGTACGACGCCAAGGACCGCCCCTTCATCTGGAGCCTGAGCGGTGGCGAGCAGCGCCATGCCAGCGGGTTGGTGGATGGCTACGTGGCGGATGATATCCAGGCGGTGCGCGAACAGTTGTTGCAGTTACTTGACGCACCTTCCAGCGACCGCGCCAGCCAGTACGCCTGGTTCCTCGAACGCCTGGCCGGGCTGGGCGATAACTGCCCGCAACTGGATGCCGCGACCGTACGTCAACTTTACCAAGGAGAAGCCCGATGAACCGTGCACTGAACTGGCTGCCGGGCCTTGCCGGCGGGCAAGCCTTGCCGGGCTATCCCGCGTCGTTGCGGGTTATCGAGGGTGAGCTCGACAACCGCCCGGCGCGCTTCATCGCCGTGGTGCCCGATGCAGCAAACCCGTTCCCCCGCGCGCGCTCGGGCGAGGTCGGCGTGCTGGAAGGCTGGGGCCTGGCCAAAGCCGTGAGCGAGGCGGTAGAGGCGGACCGAAACGGCCAGAAGCGTGCCATCGTTGCGGTCATCGATGTGCCCAGCCAGGCCTATGGTCGTCGCGAAGAGGCGCTGGGCATCCATCAGGCGCTGGCCGGTGCAGTGCAGGCATACGCTCGGGCGCGGTTGGCCGGGCATCCGGTGATCGGCCTGCTGGTCGGCAAGGCCATGTCCGGTGCCTTCCTGGCCCACGGCTACCAGGCCCAGCGCCTGATTGCCCTGGACGATGCCGGGGTGATGGTACATGCCATGGGCAAGGCGGCAGCGGCGCGCATTACCTTGCGCAGCGTCGAGCAACTGGAGGCCCTGGCGGCCGAGGTACCGCCCATGGCGTACGACCTGGCCAGCTACGCGTCGCTGGGCTTGCTGTGGCGCCGCCTGACGGTGGAGAACGCTGAGGCGCCGAGCAGCGCCGATATCACTCAGGTGCGCGCCTGCCTGGCCGAAGCGGTGCGCGACATCGGCAGCTCGACCGACCTGTCGTCGCGGCTGGCCGGTGAAAACCGTAGCGCCTCGCGGCAAGTGCGCGAACAGCTGCGCCGCCAGTGGCAGGGGGCGTGAAATGAACACACCACGGCCGCACGACCTGCTTTGGGGTATGCCTGTGTCGGCGCTGCCCGATGATGCACCGCAGTGGGCCCAGGATGTGCTGGCCAGCGCTCAGCCGGTAGTGGTGCGTCGTGCCAGCTGTGGGATCGGCTGGGTGGCGGTGGGGTTGCGTGGCCAGGGTAGGGTGCAGCGCTTGGGCGCCCTGATGCGGCTGGCCGACATCCAGCGCCAGCTAGGCCCGGAAACGCTCCGCTGGCAGGTGGCAAGCCCGTGGCCTGCGTTGCGTGCTCTGGCTTCGGTCGCACCGGTACTGGAAACCACGGGGCTGGCCTGGGGGCCGACCGGTGGGGCCGGGTATCAGATCGCCACGGGCAGTGAGGTGCTGCACGCCGACAGTGACCTGGACCTGGTGTTGCGCACGCCACAGCCCCTGGCCCGCGAGCAGGCGCGGGACTTGCTGGATATTCTCGACTGCGCGCCTTGTCGTATCGACGTGCAACTGGAGACCCCGGCCGGGGCCATCGCCTTGCGTGAGTGGGCCGGGTTTTCCCCGCGCGTGCTGCTCAAGTCGGCAAGTGGTCCGCTGCTGGTCAGCGACCCATGGGCAGCACTGGAGCATGCCGCATGAGCAGCCTGTTCGCGTTCCCCGGCCAGGGCGCCCAGCAAGCGGGCATGCTGCAGCACCTGCCTGAGGGCGCCGGGCAACTGCTGGAGGAGGCCAGCGACACCCTCGGTCAGCCCGCGCTGGCGCTGGACAGTCAGCCCGCGCTGCAATCTACCCGTGCCGTGCAGCTGTGCCTGCTGCTGAGCGGCGTGGCCTGGGCGCGCTGGCTGATGCAACGCAGCCCTGCGCCGGATTACGTGGCGGGGTTGTCGATTGGTGCCTACCCGGCAGCGGTTGTCGCCGGCGCACTGGGTTTCGCCGATGCGGTCCGGCTGGTTGCCCTGCGCGGGGAGCTGATGCAGCGCGCCTACCCGCAAGGTTACGGCATGACCGCACTCAGCGGCCTGGACCTGGCCAGTGTCGAGCATCTGCTGGGCGAGGTGGGTGGCGAGGTGTATGTGGCCAACCTCAACAGTGAAAACCAGATTGTCATTGCCGGTAGCGATACGGCGATGGCGGCGGTCGCGGCCCTGGCGCGCAGCCTGGGCCGGGGCGTGGCTCGCCGGCTGGCGGTGAGCGTGCCGTCGCATTGCCCGCTGCTGGACGGCCCGGCAGCGGAGTTGGCCAATGCGTTCGCCACGGTCGAACTGCAACGGCCCCGTATCACTTACCTCAGTGGCAGCAGCGCGCGGCCGGTTTTCGACCCGCAGCGCCTGCGCGATGACCTGGCCGGCAACATGGCGCGGCTGGTCGACTGGCGTGCCATGGTGCGCAACGCCTATGAACGCGGCGTGCGTCTGCACCTGGAAATGCCGCCTGGCAGCGTGCTCAGCGGGTTGGCACGGTCGGTGTTCGAACAGGGCAGGGTGGTGGCGGTGGACGGTACCCGTTGGGACACCCTGGATGCGCTGCTGCGCCAGGAGGTGGCCGACCGGCGATGAAGGCTGGTATCGCGATGGATGGCACGGGCTGCGCCCGTGTTCGCGGGTAAACCCTGCTCCCACATGCAGTGCACATGCCTTGAATGCTGTGAAATTACTGTGGGAGCGGCGGTGCGGCGATCCGATTTACCCGCGAAGAAGCCAACGCGGTGCCTGCAGGTTTACTGAAGGCGAAGAACAACAACAAGCAACTTCGACACTACCTGAGGGCAACAATAATGATCATCTATGGTGTGGCACTGCTGGCGGTCTGCACACTTGCCGGCGTTATCGTCGGCGACTTCCTGGGCGTGCTGCTGGGCGTCAAATCCAACGTCGGCGGGGTCGGCATCGCCATGATCCTGCTGATTTGCGCACGGCTGTACATGCACCGCAACGGCGGCATGAGCAAGGAATGCGAATTCGGCGTGGGCTTCTGGGGCGCCATGTACATCCCGGTGGTGGTGGCCATGGCTGCCCAGCAGAACGTGGTCACCGCCTTGCATGGCGGGCCGGTGGCGCTGCTGGCCGCCATTGGGGCGGTGCTGGTGTGCGGTGCGACCATCGCGCTGATCAGCCGCAGCCATCGCGGCGAGCCCTTGCCTGCCCTTGAACCCACCCCCGAAGCCAATGTGCAGGCTGCCCCTGCAGGAGGTCGTTGAACATGTGGCCACTTATTGACAATGCCCTGGAACACAACGGCCTGATCACTGCTTTTGCGGTGGTGGGCGCCATCATGTGGCTTTCGGTTCTGATGTCGAAATACCTGACCTTCGGCCGTGTGCACGGCTCGGCCATCGCCATTGTCATCGGCCTGGTGCTGGCCTGGGTCGGCGGTACTCTGACCGGTGGCCAGAAAGGCCTGGCCGACATGGCGCTGTTCTCCGGTATCGGTTTGATGGGCGGGGCCATGCTGCGTGACTTTGCCATCGTCGCCACGGCCTTCGAAGTACAGGCCACCGAGGCGCGCAAGGCCGGGATGATCGGTGCGCTGGCGCTGCTGCTGGGCACCGTGCTGCCATTCATTGTCGGCGCGGCGGTGGCCTATGCCTTCGGCTATCGCGATGCGGTGAGCATGACCACCATTGGCGCGGGTGCGGTGACTTACATCGTCGGGCCCGTGACCGGGGCTGCGCTGGGTGCGAGCTCGGACGTGATGGCCTTGTCGATTGCCACCGGGCTGATCAAGGCGATTCTGGTGATGGTGTTTACCCCTGTGTCTGCGCGGTTACTGGCGCTGGACAACCCGCGGTCGGCGATGGTGTTCGGCGGGCTGGCGGGGACCGTATCGGGGGTGACGGCCGGGTTGGCGGCGACGGATCGGCGGCTGGTGCCGTATGGGGCGTTGACGGCTACCTTCCATACCGGGTTGGGTTGCCTGATGGGGCCGTCGATACTGTACTTCTGTGTGCGGGGGTTGGTGGGTTGAGGCGAGCGCAGGCCGTGTGCGAGCTGTGATGAGTCGCGCAGGGTCTGAAATAGGTCATAACCTTGAGTGAGCAGGATTGCGATAACAAAGCGCAGGAATCACAGCCTGTTATTTATGCCAGTTCAAGCATTGCTCCGGCTGTGAAAGACTTGGCCGATCAGCAGGTGTGGCTCGTGCGCTTTCTAAGAGGTTCGCTGACATGACAGTCCGTATGAACGCTTTTTATCAAGGCGGGCTAATATCCGCGATTGTTGACCCACAAGGTACATGGAGAAGGTTAGGGTGGTCCGGCAAGACACCGCTGTCCGAATATCGTGGCGAGCGAAATGGGCTTGTTAGTCTCATGGTAGCTTCAGACCATGCAGGTTCGGTCTTGTCAAGTGGCGTTGCGCGTGCACCACGCAGTATCAGCTATAATCCTTATGGATTCAGTCACTCGGGGGGAAAGGACCAGCCATCGCTGAAATTCAACGCAGCGTACATTGAACCCATGGGTTTGTATTTGTTAGGCAACGGCGTGCGAGCTTACAGTCCTCAGTTGATGCGCTTTTGCTCTACTGATGCACTAAGCCCCTTTCATCGGGGCGGGTTGAACGCTTATGCGTACTGTCTTGGGGATCCGGTGAATCGTAATGATCCATCAGGCAGGACGGCCAAGCTCATAAAATGGTTTGGGCGGAAGTTTGCATTCATCGCTCCGAAGTACACAAAGGCCAAAAGTCAGATCATGCAGAAAGCCAATGATCAAACTGGGGTCATTGCAGGGCTGGCAACGGACTTCGCTGGCCTAAAGCTTGCCAAGCGCGATGCGATAAAGGATACAAGCTTGACGAATATAGACAGGCAGAAATTTGGTGAGCAAGGAAATGCGATAAATGCTGCAGAGTGGCAGGTGGAAGTGCGGCACTCCGAGCTACTGGAGGGGGACTTGCAAATCCTGCAGATGATTGATTCCGTGCCTCATAAATATCAGGATGCTGCAGTGCTTGAATTGAAGAATTCGATAAAGGTTTTTCACGAAAATCTGGATCTCGATAATTTTCAGACTGCATTTCTTATACGTCACGAGAACGATTTGCTACGGCGGCGATGAAACGACGTCAGTGAAACAATGCGCTTTGGGCGCGTTTTTGGCTTCTGTGTGCGCGGACTAGTAGGTTAAGGCCTTTGCATCACAGCCACATCACCGGGGCCGCTCTGCGGCCCATCGCCGGCAAGCCAGCTCCCACAGGGTTAGCACTGACCTGAAGACTTGTGCAGGATCGCACTGCTCTGAGGCTTTATACAGAGCCTGTGGGAGCTGGCTTGCCGGCGATGAGGCCGGTCGGCGCTACATCAATGCCAGGTGATATCCCCGGTCCGTCAGTCGTGCAGCAGCTCTGTGAGCCTTGGTCATCTGCCCATGATGCACCGCATTTGGGCTCATCAGTGATCCTGCTGTTCATTCCATCGGCAGGTGAAAACATCCTCTACCAAACACCCCACAAGCCACCCCCAATTCGGGGAAAAACGCTGGGGCATCCTCCCCAATCCGTTTCGATTGCCTACGCAACCCTCTGAAAACCCTAGCAATTAGCACCTGGCACACAGCTTGCTCCAGCTCCTCGCAGAGTTCCTGTGTTCCGGAGGTGCAGCATGTCGACGCCGCTCAAAGGCCCCGTCCTGTCATCACTTGTACTGGCCTTGCTTGGCTGGGAAACGACCAGCGAGGCGGCTGTGCAGTGCCAGCGCACCTTGGTCGCCAATGTGGTGGCCCTGGACCAGCCGCTGATGTTCAACCGCCTTGGTGCGCAAAACGCCAATGGCATGATGTTCGCCCTGCGCGAAGATGTGGTGGACGACAAGAACGTCCCTCTGGGCAAGGGTGGCGCGGCGGTGCCGGGGAAGGTGACCCTGCGCCCGGACAAGCGCCCACGGCCGATCGTGCTGCGGGTGGCGGCCGGTGACTGCCTCACCGTCAACCTGACCAACCTGCTGGCCTATCAGGCCAACCCCAACAAGCACGGTATCGACCCCGAAGAAACCGAGGGCGAGGGGGAAGAGGAGGAAGGGCCGGAAAACGAAGTCGACAACCAAGGCGGTGAGCACTTCGTGGCTGACGAACAAGTGACCGACCGCCATGTCGGCTTCCAGGTCAACGGCATGCAAGCCGTCAACAGCATCG
>NZ_JABMCW010000277.1:0-7427 GCF_013179705.1 Pseudomonas sp. CM25
GGCAGCGGTACCCTGGACAAGAAGGCAGTGCCCAAGACCACCGAGCTGGCGCCGTTCCAGGACAGCAAGATCAACAAGATCACCCCGCCGCCTGCGGCCAGGCCCGAGGTAGTACCGCCGCCTGCGCCGCAAAAATCGGCGGTGGTGACCACGGCACCCAAGCCGCACAAGGTCGAGCCCAAGCCCAAGGAAAGCAAGGCACAGCCCAAGCCGGCCGCGCCAGCGCCAGACTTCGACAGTTCGCAGCTGTCCAGCCAGATCGCCAGCCTGGAAGCAGAGCTGTCGAACGAGCAGCAGCTTTACGCCAAACGCCCCCGCATCCACCGCCTGAATGCGGCGTCGACCATGCGCGACAAGGGTGCCTGGTACAAGGAAGAGTGGCGCAAGAAGGTTGAGCGGGTGGGCAACCTGAACTACCCCGACGAAGCTCGCCGGCAGCAGATCTACGGCAACTTGCGCATGATGGTGTCGATCAACCGCGATGGCTCGCTGTACGAGGTGCTGGTGCTGGAGTCGTCCGGCCAGGCGGTACTGGACCAGGCGGCGCAGCGCATCGTTAGGCTGGCGGCGCCGTTTGCACCGTTTACCGGCGACCTGGCCGAATTCGACCGGCTGGAAATCATCCGCACCTGGCGGTTCGCCCGTGGCGACCGTTTGTCCAGTAACTGATCCAAGGCCTGCACATCCCCCTGTGGGAGCGGCTTTAGCCGCGAATGCGCCAGATCAGGCAATGATGTCGCCTGGTCGGACGCCTTCGCGGCTAAAGCCGCTCCCACAGTGATCGCGCAAGCCTCGTTGCGCACCTTGTCAGCCTCGTAACTGGGCGCCACACTATCCCCCATGAAAACCCTCACGCCGAGCTACCTCAAGCATCAGTTCCTGATCGCCATGCCGCACATGGCCGACCCGAACTTCGCCCAGACCCTCACGTACATCGTCGAGCACAACGCCAATGGCGCCATGGGCCTGGTGGTCAATCGGCCGCAGGAACTGAGCCTGGCGGACATCCTCGAGCAGCTGCGCCCGGACGAAGCGCCCCCGGCCAGCACCTTGCAGGTGCCGATCTACCAGGGCGGCCCGGTACAGACCGACCGTGGCTTCGTGCTGCACAGCGACGAGTGCAGTTTCCAGGCCACCGTGGCACTGGAAGGGCTGTCGCTGAGCACATCGCAAGACATATTGCTGGCCATCGCCGCCGGGGTAGGCCCGAAACAGAGCCTGATCACCCTCGGCTATGCGGGTTGGGAAGCGGGCCAACTGGAGGCCGAGCTGGCCGACAACGCCTGGCTGAACTGCCCGTTCGACCCTGAAATCATCTTCGGCGTAGCCAGCGACCTGCGCCTGGAGGCCGCGGCCGCCAGCCTGGGCATCAACCTGCACCTGCTGACCAGCCAGGCGGGCCACGCCTGATGGCCCAGCTACCTCAAGAGCTGCGCCTGCTGCTGGGTTTTGACTACGGCAGCAAGCAGATCGGCGTGGCCGTGGGCCAGGTAATCACCGGCCAGGCGCGCGAGCTGTGCACCCTGAAGGCACAGAACGGGGTACCGGACTGGGCCCAGGTGGAAAAGCTGATTACCGAATGGAAGCCCGACGCCATTGTCGTCGGCCTGCCGCTGAACATGGACGGCACGCCCAGCGAAATGAGCGCCCGCGCCGAAAAGTTCGCCCGCCGCCTGAATGGCCGTTTCAACCTCCCCGTGCACACCCACGATGAACGCCTGACCACCTTCGAGGCCAAGGGCGAGCGCATGGCCCGTGGCGGCCAGCGCGGCAGCTACCGCGACAACCCGGTCGATGCCATCGCCGCCGCCTTGTTGCTGCAAGGCTGGCTGGAGGCCAATACCTGATCATCTTTGCCGCCGGGCCCCACCCGGCGCACCCCTCCGAGGAGCCCGCAATGAGCCTACCCAATCCCGCCGACCTGGTTCGGCAGATGGCTGTCGACCTTCGTGCCCACCTGGCCCGCCGCAATATCAGCGAGCCGCGCTACATCGGCATCCGCACCGGCGGCGTCTGGGTCGCCCAGGCCCTGCAGGAAGCCATGGGCGACACCAGTGCCATGGGTACCCTGGACGTTTCGTTCTACCGCGACGACTTCAGCCAGAACGGCCTGCACCCACAGGTGCGCCCTTCCGAGCTGCCGTTCGAGGTCGAAGGCCAGCACCTGGTGCTGGTGGATGACGTGCTGATGAGCGGCCGCACCGTTCGCGCCGCGCTCAACGAACTGTTCGATTATGGCCGCCCGGCCAGCGTCACCCTGGTCTGCCTGCTGGACCTGGATGCCGGCGAACTGCCAATTCGCCCGAATGTGCTCGGTGCCACCCTGTCGCTGGCTGCCCATGAACGGGTAAAATTGACCGGACCCGCACCGCTCGCCCTCGAGCGCCAGGACCTCGCCTCCGCTTCCGCCCTTTAAGAGTCCCCCGCGATGACGCCAATCGACGCCAAGCGCCCGCTGCAGCTCAATGATCAGGGCCAGCTGCGCCACTTCCTCTCGCTTGACGGTTTGCCCCGCGAACTGCTCACCGAGATCCTCGACACTGCCGATTCCTTCCTGGAAGTTGGCGCCCGGGCTGTGAAGAAAGTCCCGCTGCTGCGCGGCAAGACCGTGTGCAACGTGTTCTTCGAGAACTCCACCCGTACCCGTACCACCTTCGAACTGGCGGCCCAGCGCCTGTCGGCCGACGTGATCAGCCTGAACGTGTCGACTTCCTCGACCAGCAAGGGCGAAACGCTGTTCGACACCCTGCGCAACCTCGAAGCCATGGCCGCCGACATGTTCGTCGTGCGCCACTCGGATTCCGGCGCTGCGCACTTCATCGCCGAGCACGTATGCCCGGACGTGGCCGTGATCAACGGCGGGGACGGCCGTCATGCGCATCCGACCCAGGGCATGCTCGACATGCTCACCATCCGCCGCCACAAGGGCAGCTTCGAGAACCTCTCGGTAGCCATCGTCGGCGACATCCTGCACTCGCGCGTGGCCCGTTCCGACATGCTGGCGCTGAAAGCGCTGGGCTGCCCGGACATCCGCGTGATCGGCCCGAAAACCCTGATCCCGATCGGGATCGAGCAGTACGGCGTGAAGGTTTACACCGACCTTGCCGAAGGCCTGAAGGACGTCGACGTGGTGATCATGCTGCGCCTGCAGCGTGAACGCATGGCCGGTGGCCTGCTGCCCAGCGAAGGCGAGTTCTACCGCCTGTTCGGCCTGACCACCGCACGCCTGGCCGGGGCCAAGCCCGATGCCATCGTCATGCACCCGGGGCCGATCAACCGCGGCGTGGAAATCGAGTCGGCGGTGGCCGACGGCAAGCACTCGGTGATCCTCAACCAGGTCACCTACGGCATCGCCGTGCGCATGGCCGTGTTGTCCATGGCCATGAGCGGGCAGAACGCGCAACGTCAATTCGACCAGGAGAACGCCCAGTGACAATCAGTATTCTTGGCGCCCGGGTCATCGACCCCAACAGCGGCCTGGACCAGGTTACCGACCTGCACCTGGACGGCGGCCGCATTGCCGCCATCGGCGCCGCCCCGGCCGGGTTCAGCGCCAACCGTACGATTCAGGCCGATGGCCTGGTCGCCGCGCCCGGGCTGGTCGACCTTGGTGTATCCCTGCGCGAGCCGGGCTACAGCCGCAAAGGCACTATCGCCAGTGAAACCCGCGCAGCGGTGGCCGGCGGCGTTACCAGCCTGTGCTGCCCACCGCAGACCAAGCCGGTGCTGGACACCTCGGCTGTGGCCGAGCTGATTCTCGACCGCGCCCGCGAGGCAGCCAACAGCAAGGTCTACCCGATCGGCGCGCTGACCAAAGGCCTGGAAGGCGAGCAGCTGGCCGAGCTGGTAGCCCTGCGCGACACCGGCTGCGTTGCGTTTGGCAACGGCCTGAAACAAATCCCCAACAACCGTACCCTGGCCCGCGCCCTGGAATACGCCGCCACCTTCGACCTGACCGTGGTGTTCCACTCCCAGGACCGCGACCTGGCCCAGGGCGGCCTGGCCCATGAAGGCGCCATGGCCAGCTTCCTCGGCCTGCCGGGCATCCCGGAAACCGCCGAAACCGTGGCCCTGGCCCGCAACCTGTTGCTGGTGGAGCAGTCCGGTGTGCGCGCGCACTTCAGCCAGATCACCAGCGCCCGTGGCGCACGGCTGATCGCGCAGGCCCAGCAACTCGGCCTGCCGGTGACCGCCGACGTGGCGTTGTACCAGCTGATCCTCACCGATGAATCGCTGCGCGAGTTCTCCAGCCTGTACCACGTGCAGCCGCCGCTGCGCACCGCCGCCGACCGCGATGGCCTGCGCGAGGCAGTGAAGGCGGGGGTGATCCAGGCAATCTCCAGCCATCACCAGCCGCACGAGCGCGATGCCAAGCTGGCCCCGTTCGGCGCCACCGAGCCTGGCATCAGCAGCGTCGAGTTGCTGCTGCCGCTGGCCATGACCCTTGTTCAGGATGGCCTGCTCGACCTGCCAACCCTGCTGGCACGCCTGAGCAGCGGCCCGGCGGCGGCCCTGCGCCTGCCGGCCGGCGAGCTGAAAGTGGGTGGCACAGCCGACCTGGTGCTGTTCGACCCGCAAGCCTCGACCGTTGCCGGCGAGCAGTGGTTCTCGCGTGGCGAGAATTGCCCGTTCATCGGCCACTGCCTGCCGGGGGCCGTGCGTTATACCTTGGTCGACGGGCACGTCTGCCACGAGGCCTGAGTAACCCTCACTGGCCTCATCGCTGGCAAGCCAGCTCCCACAGGAAATCACTGCCCTCAAGGTCTGTGGTATTCCTGTGGGAGCTGGCTTGCCGGCGATGAGGCCGGCGCAGCAGAACACTGACCATTCATCCCTCACGGTTGAAATCCTTCCCCCCACCCCCATATGAGTCTGCATCAGGCACTTTCGCCCCGCTGCGTGGAGACTCTCCCTTGACCACCATCGTTTCTGTCCGCCGTAACGGCAAAGTCGTCATGGGCGGCGACGGCCAGGTATCCCTCGGCAACACCGTGATGAAAGGCAACGCCAAGAAAGTGCGCCGCCTGTACCACGGTCAGGTCATTGCAGGCTTCGCCGGCGCTACCGCCGATGCCTTCACCCTGTTCGAGCGCTTTGAAGGGCAGCTCGAGAAACATCAAGGCCATCTGGTTCGCGCTGCCGTCGAACTGGCCAAGGAATGGCGTACCGACCGTTCCCTGAGCCGTCTGGAAGCCATGCTGGCCGTGGCCAACAAGGACGCTTCGCTGATCATCACCGGCAACGGCGACGTGGTCGAACCCGAAGACGGCCTGATCGCCATGGGTTCCGGCGGCGCATACGCCCAGGCCGCAGCCCGCGCGCTGCTGAACAAGACCGACCTCTCGGCCCGAGAAATCGCCGAGACCGCTCTGAACATCGCGGGTGATATCTGCGTGTTCACCAACCACAACCTGACCATCGAGGAGCAGGACCTGGCCGACTGATTCAGCTGTTCTGGCGTCCCGCTGCAAGCGGGACTTTTCCACGCTGATCATCCGCCCAAGGACCATTTTCATCATGTCCATGACCCCCCGCGAAATCGTCCACGAACTCAACCGCCACATCATCGGCCAGGACGACGCCAAGCGCGCCGTGGCCATTGCCCTGCGCAACCGCTGGCGGCGCATGCAGCTGCCTGCCGAGCTGCGTGCCGAAGTGACCCCGAAGAACATCCTGATGATCGGCCCGACCGGCGTCGGCAAGACCGAAATCGCCCGTCGTCTGGCCAAACTGGCCAATGCGCCGTTCCTCAAGGTCGAAGCCACCAAGTTCACCGAAGTGGGCTATGTGGGCCGCGACGTCGAATCGATCATCCGCGACCTGGCTGACGCCGCGCTGAAGATGCTGCGTGAGCAAGAGATCATCCGCGTGCGCCACCGCGCCGAGGACGCTGCCGAAGACCGTATCCTCGACGCCCTGCTGCCACAGGCGCGGGTCACCAGCTTCAGCGAGGAAGCCGCGCAGACCAGCAGCGATTCCAACACCCGCCAGCTGTTCCGCAAGCGCCTGCGCGAAGGCCAGCTGGACGACAAGGAAATCGAAATCGAAGTGGCCGATGCCGTGGGTGTGGAAATCGCCGCACCGCCCGGCATGGAAGAAATGACCAACCAGCTGCAAAGCCTGTTCGCCAACATGGGCAAGGGCAAGCGCAAGGCGCGCAAGCTGAAGGTGAAAGAAGCGCTGAAGCTGGTTCGCGAGGAAGAAGCGAGCCGCCTGGTCAACGAGGAAGAACTCAAGGCCAAGGCCCTGGAAGCGGTCGAGCAGCACGGTATCGTGTTCATCGACGAAATCGACAAGGTTGCCAAGCGTGGCAACGTTGGCGGCGCCGACGTGTCCCGCGAAGGTGTGCAGCGCGACCTGCTGCCGCTGATCGAAGGCTGCACCGTCAACACCAAGCTGGGCATGGTCAAGACCGACCATATCCTGTTCATTGCCTCGGGCGCGTTCCACCTGAGCAAGCCGAGCGACCTGGTGCCCGAGCTGCAAGGCCGGCTGCCAATCCGGGTCGAGCTGAAGGCACTGACCCCGGAAGACTTCGAGCGCATCCTGCAAGAGCCGCACGCGTCGCTGACCGAGCAGTATCAGGCACTGCTGAAAACCGAAGGCCTGAACATCGAGTTCATTGCCGACGGTATCAAGCGCCTGGCCGAGATTGCCTATCAGGTCAACGAAAAAACCGAAAACATTGGCGCCCGCCGCCTGCACACCCTGCTCGAGCGCCTGCTCGAAGAGGTGTCGTTCAGCGCAGGTGACCTGGCCAGCACCCATGACGAAGCACCGATCCAGATCGACGCGGCGTACGTGAACAGCCACCTCGGTGAGCTGGCGCAGAACGAAGACCTGTCGCGTTACATCCTGTAAGACCGCAGGGGGCCGCTGTGCGGCCCTTTCGCCGGCAAGCCAGCTCCCACAGGATCACCGCAACCCTGAAGACTGTGGAGTACCTGTGGGAGCTGGCTTGCCGCCGATGGGCTGCAAAGCAGCCCCTTGCACAATCCCCCGAATCTCCCGAAGCTGTGCACCATCAGCTCCCGAGAGATTCCCGTCATGGCCCGCCTGCCCACCGCCATCAACCTGCACAAAGCCTCGAAAACCCTTAGCCTCACCTACGCCCCCGGCGAGGTCTACACCCTGCCCGCCGAATTCCTGCGCGTGCACTCCCCCTCCGCCGAAGTCCAGGGCCACGGCAACCCCATCCTGCAATTCGGCAAGATCAACGTCGGCCTTGTCGGCCTGGAACCTGCCGGCCAATATGCACTGAAACTGACCTTCGACGACGGCCACGACAGCGGCCTGTTCACCTGGGAATACCTCGAACAGCTGTGCCTGCGCCAGGCACAGCTGTGGGCCGAGTACCTCGACGAACTGCACAAGGCCGGAAAGTCCCGCGACCCGGCCGAAGCCGTGGTCAAACTCATGCTCTAGCG
>NZ_JABMCW010000278.1:0-7424 GCF_013179705.1 Pseudomonas sp. CM25
GAGGGCAACCAGGGCATCGTCGAGGGCGTCGATCACCGGCAGCAGGTGGATCATGCGCCCGCGCAGCTCGCGGGCGTTCTTGAGGGTGTGCGGGCCGGCGCCTTCGTGGCCGAGCTGGCCGATCATCAGCTCCAGCGAGTTGAACGTCGCGACCATCGCCCCGCGCATGCCGCCGACCTTGTCTGCACTGGCTTCACGGGCCAGGTAGGTGTCGCTGTAGCGAATGGCCTCGGTGAACCAGTTACCCGTGGCGCCCACCACCACCGGCGCCAACCGGCGCGGCCAGAAGATGGCCCCGACCACCGCCGCGCAGACGATCCCCAGGCAGATTTCCTGGGCACGCGAGGACGCGACGTCGAACACCGCCAGCGGGTTGTCGACCACCGCCAGGGCGATCATCGGCAAGGTGTAGCCGGCCAGCATCAGCACGTAGTTGTTGGCTGTGCGCAGGTTCAACGAGAGGAACAGCAAGGTGCCAGTCCACAAGGCGATGGCAATGCTCAGCAGCAGTGGCGATTGCACCAGCGGCGGCACCAGGAAGATCGCCCCGGCGGCGCCGAGCAGCGTGCCCAGCGCTCGATACAAGGCCTTGGAGCTGGTCGGCCCGACGAACGGGCTGGAGACGATGTACACCGTGGCCATGGCCCAGTAAGGCCGTGGCAGCTGCAAGAGCAAGGCGATGTACAGGGCAATCATCGACGCGGCAAACGTACGCACGCCGTAGAACCAGTCACGGGCCGGCGGTACCGAGCTGAAGAAACCGTTCATGCCGCCCCGCCAGCGCTGCCCAGGCCGGCAGCTTCGAAGGCTCGCAGTACACGCAAGGCGGCTTCGAGGTCGGCCTGGTCGATGCCATGCAGCACCTCGCAGCGCAGGCGCACCAGCTCGGCTTCGATGGCTTCGGCCAAGGCACGGCCCTGGTCGGTCAGGCTCAGAGCCTTGGCGCGACGGTCGAGCGGGTCTTCGCTGCGGCATACCAGGCCGGCCTTGCACAGTTGGTCGAGCAGGCGCACCAGCGACGGGCTTTCCAGGCCGGCAGCCTGGGCCACGGCCACCTGGTGCACGCCATCGCCCAGGCGCACGATCATCAGCAAGGGTGCCGCGCAGGCTTCGGAAATGCCGTAGCCCGTCAGGGCGGTATGGCAGATGCGCCGCCAATGGCGGGCGGCAACCACCATGCCGCTGCTGACTTGCAGGCGCAGGAGATCAAGGGGCATGAAAGGAACCAAGGATATTCATAGTTTGCTAACTATCAATATACGCCTGCCCCACCCCCTGTCGTCAACAGGGGGTGACGGGGGGTATGGATGAATTGTTGTTCATGCTGGGGGTTTAGCACTGCCTGTTCGGGCCTCTTCGCGGGTGAACCCGCTCCCACAGGTACTCCACAAATTCTGAGGTTTGTGGTTTTCATCTGGGAGCGGGTTCACCCGCGAAGAGGACGGCACAGGCGACACAAAACTCAGGGCTGAATCTGGTCTTCCAGCTTCATGGTCAAGGCCAATGTGCTGCCCATCTGCACCGCCCGGTCACGCCACTCCTGGTATCGCATCGCGTCACGGCTGCTGAAATGCACCGCCAGCTCTTCGGCCGCCTGCACCACCCCTGCCGCTGCCGCCAGCTCCAGCCAGTACAGCGCAGCCTTCAGGTCGGCCTGCACATACAGCCCATGCATCAACCGGTAACCCACTTCAAAGCGGCACCGCGCCTCGCCCCGCTCGGCCCCACGCATGAACCACTGGTAGGCCTGCACCAGGTCGACCTGCCAGTCCAGATCGCCATCGCACACCTCCTCCTCGTACAAGTCACCCAAGGCCGCGGCGGCATGTAGCATGCCCCGCTCGAAGGCCTGGCGGTAACACTCCGCCGCCTGCACATAGGAGGCGTCGATGCCTTTGCCGAAGTAGTGCTGCTGCCCAAGGTTGAACCACGCCGCAGCATTACCTTGCAGCGCCGCCATGCGCAGCAGGTGCCCGGCCAGCAGGGTGTCGGCGCGCCAGTACTTGCCGTTGAGCCAGATCCAGCCAAGGTCGTTCAGCGCGGCTACGCTGCCTTGCAACGCCTGACGGCGCAGGTCGGCATACACCGCCTGCAGGTCGCTGGCTTCGTCCAGGCGGTTGACCAACAGTGACCGCTGGCTGGGCAAGCCCACCCCGGCAAACAGCCGCTGTCGTCTCCCGACAGGGGCCGGAGGGGCGATGACCCGCTCGGGCAGAAGGCGGGCAAGCAGCGAATGGATATTGCTGGCAGCAGACATGTTCATCCTCATTGAACGACGCACAACCCCAACCTTCGGCTGTGATGAGGCGTGATTCTGCGTGATGTCACGTCAAAACCTGTCGCGAACGATTCGGCACGAGGCAACCAAATGCGACTTCCTTGATCTGAGCAGGCTGTGGCCAATTGCCATGCCCCTCGCGTGCCGCCATCCTATTGCGGCAAGCCTAGACAAGGACGTTACATTTTGCCGTTCGCCACAACCCGCGCCACCCTCAGCCGTCAGTGGGCGCTGCTGCGCCAACTGCCCAGCCGCTCCCCAGGCATTACCAGCGCCGAATTGGTATGGCGCCTGCGTGATGTGGGCTTCTCTGTCAGCAAGCGTACGGTCGAGCGAGACCTCAATGAGCTGTCGCTGATTTTTCCGCTGGAACGCAATGACAAGAGCATCCCGTTCGGCTGGCACTGGTCGGCCAGCGCGGTCGGCGAGTTGCGCAGCAATTTCGACTTGCTGACGTATCTGCGCGGTGATGCGTTGCAGCCAACCCAGGGTGAAGGGGTGGAGCTGGTGGCACGCATCAGCGATGCACTGGCGCGGCAGCTGCGGGATACGCCGCTGAGTGGCGACATGCAGTTGACGGCGCTGGAGCATGGGCATCGGTTGCGCGCCACGGTGAGCGACGGCTGGCCGTTGCGTTGGTGGCTGTTGAGCCATGGGGATGGGGTGGTGGTGGAGCAGCCTGGCCCGTTGCGGGAAGAGATTGGCAAGATCCTGAGCAATGCGGCGGCGCAGTACCTTAGTTGATGACCTGTACTGGCCCTCACCAGGATTGGCGGCGCCGAGAATCAGATCAAGCCGCCCTGCTCGTCTTCATCGATAAGGTTGTTGAGGCTGCTGAGCGCCTTTCGCGCCGTTGAACGGTTGAGCAATTTGGCCTGCGCACCGGCAGGCAGGTCGGTGATCTTGAATACGCCCTTGGCGGTCAGCACATCGATCAGGTCCTCGAGCACGCGGATCATGTCCAGGTCACTTTGCTTGAGCTGATTAAGGCTGTTTTCCACCACATCATCGGCAAACCATTCCTGGATATCGGCATGGTCGGCGGGGAGCATTTCGGTGAATTCGTCAAAAGCGGCTGCTTCTACTCGCTGCAACTGGCCGGTGGCGTCGCGTTGCACGTAGAACATGGCGGTGTCCCTCGTCACGTTGGTTCCTTGTTGGTAGACAGCAGCATAGGCAAAGATCGCCGGCCGCGCAGGGCCGGCGCCAGAGTATGCGCTGTCGGAAGAAGGCAGAAAAGAGCCTGCGTAGCGCCCGCCTGGCTGACGCGATCCATTGTAGGAGCGGCGTTGCGTCGCGAAAGGGCTGCAGAGCAGCCCCGGCGATTTCGGCTTTGATGCTGAAACCCTGGGGCCGCCTTGCGGCCCTTTCGCGACACAAGGCCGCTCCTACAGGGCCGCTCCTGTCAGGCGCGGCCAGTTACCGCATCAGTTGTCCTTGTTGTGGATGATGATGGTCGGATCAGCACCGCTGATCAACGAGTTGATCGTGGTGTTGGACCAGTTCACACCTTCCAGCTTGATGGTCACGTCGGCGTTGGCAATGCCACCGTCGGCGTTGAGCTTGCCTTCGCTGCTGACCTGCAACGTCGTCGTGCCTTCCACCGTGGTGAGTTTCAGGTAGTTGTCGATAGTGCTGCCCTTCTCGCCTTGCAGCAGGTCGCTAAGATCGATCTTGTCTTTCTCGGCAACCTTGAAGTCCTTGATCACATCGTTACCGAAATCACCGGCCTTCCACACGAAGGTGTCGGCACCGCTGCCACCGATCAGGATGTCATTGCCCTGGCCCCCGATCAGGGTGTCATTGCCAGAACCACCGAGCAGGATGTCGTTACCCTTGCCACCGTCGAGCGTGTCATCACCACCTTGACCGAAGAGGATGTCGTTGCCATTGCCGCCCGACAGGAAGTCTTTGGCGTCATTGGCACCGGAGATATCAAATTCGTTGTAGTGCTCGGTGACGTACTGGTGAACGTTGCTGGTAGTAATGCTGCCGACATCAACATTGCTCTTTTGCGCGACATATTCCTGAAGGGCCTGGTAGCCCTCGCTGGCGATGCCGTTGAGGGTGATCAGGTCGCCGAAGATGATGTCGTTGCCGTTGCCACCATCGACAGTATCCGTGCCCGGCAAGGTTGCCTCGGAATGCCCGAGAATCGCGGCGGCGAGCTTGGATGGGTCGATATTGACTTGCGGTTTGCCAGCGGTGTCATAGGCCTTGAGATCGTTCAGGCTTATATCACTGTTGAGGCCGATCGCCACTACCTTGCTCAGACCCGTATCTTTATCGCCCAGCAGGGCAAAGCTTGCCGTTGACCCTGACGCCGCTTCTGCCCAGTTGTCCTTGGTGCCTTTGCCAGACCCGTCCAGGCTGGACAGCTCGTAAGTGCCATCACCCTGGGCATGAATGGTTCCGACCGTTCGAGTGGATTCAAGATACGTGGTGCCGAAGAAGGATCCATAAGTCAGTACTTTCAGAACGCCGCTACTGCTGATCTCGACCTTGTGAGTCGCATCGACCATAGCACTGTAGGTATCACCCACCTTGTACTTATTGACGTTTACAACGTCATCCAGGTACAGGCCATTGCTCCACAGACGAGGGTTGATGGACTCGCCGCTCTGATAGTAGGTCGGCTTGCCGTCGGTGATGAAGTAGGTCAGGTTCTCCGCGTTGGTATTACTGGTAGCGACGGTACTCTTGAAGAAGTTGGCCGCCGTCTTGAACGCATCCTCATAGTTGGTACCACCACCGCCGGTATCACCCACCATCGAGTTCAGGACCGCTTGAAGGTTCTTCAAGGCGTCGGGGTCGGCAAGGTTAACGGTGACGTTCTTGTTAACTTGGGTATCGAAGTCGAGCAGGAGGATATTCACCGTCCCGGAGATATCGGAGCCCAAGCTTGCTTTCAAGGTTTTGAACACAGCCGCCAATTGAGTCTTGGCTGCGGCGATCGAGTCGTCGCTCATGCTGCCAGAACTGTCTACCAGGAAGGCAATGTTGTAGTTCTTGCCCTGAACCACGTTCAAGCCACCCACGTCGGCGACGATGATGTCGTTGCCCTCGGTGCCGGTGAGCGTGTCGTTGCCCGAAGTGCCTACCGCCGCCTTGTAAGTCGCGCCGTAGACAGTCACCGGAATCTTGCCGGTAATGCTGTCGGAACCGCCCAGGCTTTCGGTCGCAGTCGAGGTGACCGTGATGTCGAACGAGCCTTTGTAGTACGAAGGCGGGGTAAGTGTCAGGCCGCTGAGCTTCCAGCCAGTCACGTCCACTGGCGTGCCACCAACCGTCACGGTATGGCCCGCGCCATCGCTCAGCACAGTACCTTTCGGAATACCGCTCAGGGTCACGTTAAGGGTTTCGGAGCCATCGGTATCGGTCAGGCCGGTGGAAATACCCACCAGTTTCACCGAACCACCTTCCGGCCCTTCGTTGAGTTTGTAGCCGTCGTAGTAGCTCTGGCCATTCACGGTGTGCAGGTCGGACACGCCCAGGCCGGCGTTGGCCATGGCGGTCACGTTCTGGTACATCTTGATGTTCGAGCTGCTCAGGTCCACGGCAGCACCCGAGCCTGACTGGATGTTCAGGTCGTAGCTGCCCGGGCCCGACTGGTTGGCATGGTAGACCTCGATCGGGTAGTAGCCGCTGGTGTTCGGGGTGAAGGTACCCGAAACCTGGCCACCAGCACCCCAGGTGGCCGTGACCACGGTCTTGCCGCCAATGGTGACCACGAAGCTGTCGTCGGCGCTGCCGCTGAAGGTATAGGTCTTGCCGGCTTCCAGATAGATAAGCCCCGACGTTTTCGAACCGGTGCCGGCGGTGACGCTGGCATCGGACTGCACGTTGGTGGTGGTAGTGCTGGAGTTGGCATTGCCGGAGTTGGCAAAGACCGTCTTCAGATCGTCGCCGGTAATGCCGTTACCGCCAGTACCCAGGCCCTTGAGGGTGTTCCACACTTCCTTGGTCAGGCCTTTGGACTCGATATCGGCACTGCCGAAGCTCAAGGTCGGTTTGTCGGCGACCGGGCTGATGTCGACCTTCATGGTCACTTCAGTGCCCAGGTTGGTGCCATCGTTCGGCTTGAACTTGAACTGCGCGTAGTCGGCCTGCTGGTTGCCCACGCCGCTGCCACCGTAGTTGTCCGTCCCCGACTGGTTGAGCAAAGGCACGAACTTCAGGTTCTTGGCAGTAATGTCCGCCTGGCTGACCACCTGGCCAACGGTCACGTCCACCCATGCAGTGCCATTGAAGAACTTCAGGCTGCCGGCGACCGGGATCGAGGTAATGGTCACGGACAGGCCGTTGTTGCCATCGGCATCGGTGACTTTGAAGTCGCTCCAGCCGAACACGTAATCGGTGTCCTCCACGCCAGACACTGCACCGCCAGGCGAAACCGGCAGGTGGTCGTTGTCGAGGATGGCCGTGGTCACGCTCGACTTGCTGCTGTCGACCTGCAGGTTCTCGAAGTTGCCACCGGTGGCCGTTTCGATCTTGACCACGAAGTTCTCGGTGCCTTCGACTCGACTGTCGTCAATGGTACCGATAGTGAAGGTGGTGCCAGTGCTGTTGGCCGGGATCTTCACGGTGGTCACGCCGGTGAAGTCCTCACCGTTTTTGGCGGTGCCGCTATAGCTGAGGGTGACAGTCACTTCAGCCTTGGATTCATGGGTAAGGGTCAGCGTGTAGCTACCGGTTTCGCCTTCGGTCAGCGAAGTGGTGCCATTGATGCTCACCTTGGCAACATCGCCCTGGCCGCTTGGCTCGTCGCTGACGGTAGTGCTGACACTGTTGGTGCCGGTCACCAGGTTCTCGAACACCTTGTCGCCAGCAACAGCGATGCCGGTGATCGACTTGGTGATGGTGTTTTGCCCACCGGTGTACACATCATCCGGAGCATTGATGAAGGCCGTGCCCGAGGCTGAACCTGCCGGAATGGTCACGGTGGTGCCACCGGTCAGGGTGACGGTTACGCCGCCGTGGCCAGTGACTGGCAGCTTGGTGTCTTCGCTGATCAGGGTGACGGTGTAGGTGATCTTGCCGCCTTCGACTACCGCGGTGTTGTCCACCGACAGCACGGCCGTGACCTTGCTGAGGGTGTCCGAGACCTGCACGGTGGCCGGGTCGCCGATGACCAGATTTTCCAGTG
>NZ_JABMCW010000279.1:0-7396 GCF_013179705.1 Pseudomonas sp. CM25
TTGCCGAGTTAGATAAATTTTGTTACGTGTCAGGTTGCGAACAGTGCAAGCTATTAATAAGTTATTCAACCTCCTCCTTGATTGACCTCAATCGCGGGTGCAGTTTTTGATGGCGCTGGCAATAAAGTTGAGCTGCGCTTCATTATGTTGATCACCCATGTTTGCGACGACACGCAATCTCGCACTACCGGAGCTGTAGATTGTGATTTCTGAGATCATATTCTGAGAAGAAGGGTGGCCTTCGATTGTGCAGAAGCACGAAGGGGTAAGCCGAGGCTCCAAAACTTTCTTATAATTTCTACATGCTCATCATCCCGAGCGTTGGCTCGTAACCCTGGCATCACGCAGCAGGACGTTGATCAACATCCTTCATGAGATGAGGCCTTACGCACTCAATGAAGCGTTCCAGCGACCAAGGTTTTTGGAGGAATTGGATCCCCTGGGGTAGCGCCTCATCCATTTCAGGGTGATAGCCGCTGGATACGATGATGGCAGTATCCGGCAGTTCCTTGTGTGCGATCCAGGCCAGGTGGAGTCCTGTTGCGACGCCTGGAGTCCGGACATCAGTGATCACCAACGACCAGGATTGCAGCTTCAGCGCAGCAATGCCGTCGTCGGCCGTTGCCAGAGCGGTGACGGATGCGCCCAAGTCTTCCAGCAGCATGGTTATCAGTTCTCGCAAAGCGGGTTCATCCTCGACCAAGAGAACGGAGGAAGTGAAATCAGGGAGTCGTGGTTCTATCATCAGGGTGCTCGCATTCAAGCGCACGTCGGAAAAGCCATCCGTCCTTGATCCGCCCCAGCGGCATGGTGACGTGCGATATCATTCCGACATCGCTTTCACCGGCAAAATTCACTTCCACTGCCTGAAAAAAATTTCACCTCATCTCATGGCGTCTTCGCTGGGGGGTTGGGCGGGATCGGCGTCCGTATAAGGGTTGCCTGCTGCTGCTTGCTGATCACAATTCTCGCCCATCGCCCGATACTCCTTGCGCAGGGCTCGCAGCTGCTTATTGTCCAGTGCTTCAAGGTCAAGGACGGAGCGCTCGGCAGACTTTGTCGCCCGAATAAGCTCGTCCAGCTTGAGGTGGATTATGTCATTGTCCCGGTTTTGGGTGTTCTGAATCAGGAAAACCATCAGGAAGGTGATGATCGTCGTGGAGGTGTTGATGATGAGCTGCCATGTATCGTTGTAGTGAAACCATGGCCCTGAGGCTGCCCACATTCCAATCAGTACGACGGCGATGAAGAAGGTACTTGGCCTGCCAGCACGGTTGGATAGCCATTGGCAGAACTGCGCGAATTTCATGATGCTTTTCCTTTTGAACACGTTGCATGTTTCGGTTGACCCCAAAACCTTTCAGAAATCTTTTTTTACATTTGCTGGGTCTGACGAACAGCCGTATGTTTCCGTGACGGGTTGTCCAGAGACGATTACTACGGGCAGGTCGGGTTGGTTGACCAGATCGTTTTGGCGAGCCCAAGCCCATCTGTGGTGCCTCGCATGTTCAGGTCAGTAATGACGAGATCAAACGGCTAGGCGTTTAACTTACCGAGGGCATCGTGGGCATTGCTGCATTCGACGGCCGGATAGCCCAAGTGTGTCACGGCTTCGGCCATTAGCCTGCGCAGGATGTCATCGTCTTCGACCAACAAAACCCTCTGCGACATAGAGCTTTCGTCTGGAGGCTGATGCTGCTTATCTCAGAGCGGTCGCAGGGGACGATGATCCCTCAAGAATTGGATCGACGTAGGGTGTGGGCATGGACGTAGTCGTCTGAGACGCCCCGTCCATACCCAGCTGCAGATGGTGCCTTTCTAGTTTTTCCTGCGTTGTGAGCGGGCGATTGTTAAACCTGCAATGACTCCAAGCGCAGCTGCGCCGATCAGCAGTCGCGTTTTGTCTTTCGGCTTCCTCCAGCCTCCGTCTATCCCCCTCGTACCACTTGGAGGTTCAAAGAGATTGCCTGAGGATGTTTCGGCTAAAGGGCTGCGATTTATCCCCCACCGCGTCACCCACCCAGACAACAAAAACATACCTAGTACCAGGTAGCTGGCCAGGTGCGCGAGGCGAGCAGCAGTGCCGACCGTTGTGTGAGCTCGAGGTGAGATTGCACAGGCCACCATTGCCTTGGCTACCCGTTCGGGATCGTAGATGGGGCCTGGCGGTGTCAGCGCATGTCCCGTGTAGTTGCCGCCGTCTCGGAAGCCAGGTGTGTCCATGACTGCTGGATAGATGTCGCACACATGGATGTCGGGAAACTCGGTCAGCTCCCCTCGCAGCGCCTCGGTCAGTCCACGCAAGCCGAACTTGCTCGCCGAATAAGCCGCTGCATAGGGCTGGGCCACCCAGCTCCCCAGCGACAGGGTGTTGATCAGAATGCCGCTACCTTGCGCTTTGAAGAAGGGAAGGGCGACGTAGGCCCCTCGCAGGTATCCGACCAGATCGGTCTGGATAACCTGTTCGTGAGCTTCCAGTGGGGTATCCTCGAAGTTTCCGACTGCCCCAACTCCGGCGTTGTTGACCCAGATGTCGATCCGTCCGTGGCCAAATTCCGAGGCCTGCGCGGCCAGCGCTTGAACCTGGTCGCTGTGCGTGACATCGGTCATGATCGCTATCGCATCCGTACCGCAATCAGTGCATTCATCCAGGACGTCAAATAACGCTTCTTCATCGCGGGCCGCGAGCACCAAGCGTGCGCCTTTGCAGGCGAAGGCGTGTGCGGCGGCGCGGCCTATGCCGCTGGATGCCCCTGTGATTACCACGACTTTTCCGCGCAGCGGCCCCCTCACAGGATATCCACTGCGGGGCGCTTGTTGCTCTTTGCCAGTGCTGCAGTGATCGAGCGGGGCGATGATTTCGTCGGCCTCGACCAGAGAGAGCTCAAGGGCGGTGCCATCGACCAGGTTCAAGGTCAGGCCTTCTAGCGTACCGGCCTCTTTGTCTGGAAACACGGGTTCACCTTCAGCATCCAGGCTGTCGTAGATGAAGCGTGTACCTTCGAGCCATCCCACAGCTGTGAGAAGCTCAGGGCCTAGGTAATACTTCCCGTCTTGAAAGAATCCTGAAAACTGATGCGCTCGCTCCATGTTTTCCACACGGTAGCGCTCACCGGATTTCATACCTGTCGCTTGATCGACCATTGTGCATATCCCTCCAGGTGGTGCCAAGAAATGTCAGCCTTTGCTGTGCTCGTCAGAAGTGGGCCCAGTGCCTCGCTTGATTCCTCGCGGGCCAGCAACGCCCCATATGCCCAGACCAACAAGCGGTAGTGCCACGATCAGGAGGGCCCACGCCGCTTTGACGGCATCTGTCTTGTCGCTCCGAAACACGCTGACAATGGCCCACAGGTCAATGAGTAGAAGAATTGCCGCTACGGCAATCCAGAAATAGCTGGCGACACCGTTCATGACCATTACCCCTCTACACGAAGTCAGGGCCCAGTGTCCCTGATGCAGCCCCTGGAACAAGGATCACCTTGCGACAGTTGTCCTCTTTCTGATCGAACATCTTGTAGCCCATGGCTGCCTCCTCCAACGCAAGGCGGTGGGTGACGATCAGCTCGGGCTGGAGGCGTCCGGCTTCGATGTGTTCGAGTAGCTCGGGGAGGTACTTTTGGACGTGGGTCTGACCCATCTTGAAGGTCAGGCCTTTGTCGAAGGCATCACCGAACATGAAGCCGTGAATGAACCCTGCATAGACACCGGGGACGCTGACGACGCCGCCACGTCGCACAGCCGCGATGCTCTGGCGCAGGGCCTTGCCGCTGCTGCCTTCCAGTTTCAAAGCCGTCATCACGGTTTCCGTGGTGCTGCCTTTGGCCTCAAACCCGACCGCATCGATGACCGCGTCTACGCCACGCATGCCGGGTGTCTGACGAATGATGCTGTCGGCGGGATCGTCATCGTTTTCGAAGTTGATCGGGATGACGCCGTAGGCTTCCTGGGCGTAGGCCAGGCGGTAGTCGTTGTCGTCCACCATGAAGACGGTGTGAGCACCCAGCATCCGTGCGCAGGCGGCGCTCAGTAGGCCCACTGGCCCAGCGCCGTAGATCGCTACCGACGAACCTTGGCCGATCTCGGCATTGATGACCGCTTGCCAAGCGGTGGGAAGGATGTCGGAGAGGAACAACACTTTGTCGTCAGCGAGGGTGGTCGGCACTTTGAACGGCCCGACGTTACCTTTGGGTACTCTGACATAGTCGGCCTGGCCTCCAGGGATGCCGCCATACAGATGGCTGTACCCAAACAGCGCTGCGCCTGGTGGAATGCCTTTTTTATTGAGGATCGATCCGCGACCGGTGTTTGTGGTTTCGCAGGCGGCAAACAGATCGTGCTGGCAGAAGAAGCAACTACCGCAGGCAATCACAAACGGGATCACTACACGGTCGCCAACCTGCAGGTTCGTCACGTCTCTGCCGACGTCTTCGACGATGCCCATGAACTCGTGGCCGAAGATGTCGCCGTGTTCGGTTTCAGGGATTTTGCCGCGATACAGGTGCAGGTCAGAACCGCAGATCGCGGTTGCAGTGACCCGAAGGATTATATCGTCCGCCTCCATGATGATGGGGTCCGGGACGGTATCGACCCTGACATCGTTTGCTCCGTGGTAGGTCAGTGCTCGCATGGTGCTTTCTCCTGCATCAGGTTCAGAGGTTATGCAGGGGAAGCCATGGACAGTTACAAAGTTCAGACAAACTGATTCAGTGGTTAACTTAGGCGCTAACTGTTGGGGTGAGGTTGTTTTTATATTTTTATAAAACTTGGCTTGAACCTTTTCAACTTTTCCTTTCGTCCTGAAAACGCGTGGTGCGCTAGCACGTATCGAGTGCAACTGGCTCCCATCCATAGACGGCGCGCATTTATTTGGGCGCTTGATCAGCCGCGAGGAGAAAAATATGTTTATTCACAATAAGCGCTTGCAATATACGGTGCGCGTCGCGCAGCCCAATCCCGGCCTTGCAAACTTGCTTCTGGAGCAGTTTGGCGGCGCTCAGGGTGAGCTTGCCGCTGCGAGTCGTTACTTCACCCAGGCGCTCGCCGAGGATGACCCAGGCCGCAAAGACTTGCTGATGGACATCGCCACCGAGGAGCTGAGTCACCTGGAGATTGTAGGTTCGATCATCGTGATGCTTAACAAGGGTGCCAAGGGCCGACTTGCCGAGGGCGTTGAGGAGGAGGGAGAGCTGTACCGAGCCATCAATGGGGCCGGTAACGATTCCCATATTACCAGCATTCTCTATGGGGCCGGCGCTCCGCTCACCAACTCGGCAGGGGTTCCGTGGAGTGCGGCCTATGTCGACACCATCGGCGAACCGACGGCTGATTTCCGCTCCAACATCGCTGCCGAAGCGCGGGCGAAGATCGTGTACGAGCGCCTGATGAACGTGACGGACGACCCAGGCGTGAAAGAGGCCCTGGGCTTCCTGATGACTCGGGAGATCGCGCACCAGCTTTCTTTTGAAAAAGCGTTGCACGCCATTCAGCCAAACTTCCCTCAAGGCAAGCTTCCAGGCATGCCGGAGTTCACCAACAAGTATTTCAACATGTCGGGTGAACCGAATGTGCGCGGCCCTTGGAATGAAGGCGAGGAATGGGAATACGTCGAGAACCCATCGGCTGCCGTTGATGGCGGAGATGGCACTGCTTCGGTGGAACTGGCCGCGCCTGATCTGGCGGTTCTGGAAGCCATGAAACTGCGAACGATGTCCGATCCAGCCAGTAATCCGGTCACCGGTGCGGATCTGGGTTCTGGTTTGGTCAACGGCAAAGATGACTGAATTGAAGGAGGCCGCAATGAGCACTTCGAGAAGAAGGGATAAGGCTCAGGCTGACATCGGCTTCGAGCATTTGATGAGCACGGCGGTGGCAGAGTTTGAGGCCGACTCGCGCCTGGCTTGCCGAGCGATGCGAGTGAAGATGGCGATAGGCATGTTCGGCGTAGGCTCGGTGCTGCCTAACGATCTGCCCCTGAAGCTTCCGACTGAGTCCTTACACAAGAGTCTGGTGAGCCACACCCTGCAGTAACACCGATTTTCACACCCAAGGAGAATGACGATGGTTGCTCGCAAGACAGTTGAAGATCTGTTCATCCATGAGCTTTCGGACGTGTACAGCGCTGAGAAGCAGATCACCAAAGCATTGCCGCGCTTGGCTCGGGCATCTACCAACCCGCTTTTGGCTGATGCGTTCACCTCACACCTGGCGGAAACCCAGGGGCAGATAGAGCGCATTGACCAGTTGGTAGAGTCGGCTGGATTGAAACTCAAGCGGATGAAGTGCGTAGCCATGGAGGGGCTGGTTGAGGAAAGCAAAGAGCTGCTGGATGAAATCGAGAAGGGGGCAGTGCTCGATGCGGCGCTCATAGGGGCATGCCAGAAGGTCGAGCATTACGAGATCGCCAGTTACGGCACCTTGATTGCAATGGCGAAGCACCTGGGCATGGAAGAGGCCGCCTCGCTATTGGCAGACACACTCGCAGAAGAAAAAGCCGCTGACGAGAAGCTGTCAGCGATTGCCGAAGAGGGCGGCAATCAAGCTGCTACGCTCGAGAAGTAACGGGTCGGGCCCAGCCAGGGACGCGCTGGGCTTCCAAGAATTTGCGATTTCAATCATGTTCCTGGCCGAAGGTCTGCGTTATGCGGATACCATTTCGGTATGTCGAGTTTTATGACCTCACTCACTCGGTCAGCGCTTGGGAGTATGCAGATGCATTGCGCACCAACTGATAAAGAGATCGCGGACGCGCTGTGCATCAGTGAGATTGAGGTAGCCCGGTATGGACGGGATGTATTCGGACTTGGAGATGGAGGTTGGCTGATTCACTTCGAACTCAGCATGCCCCGAGAGCTTGGGGTCAACATCGAGGGAAGGTTCACCTTGATCATACGGCCCCCCGGTGAAGCGAACGAGAGACGCGCCCAGGATGTGTGCTGATGAGATGCTTTCTGGAACCCACCCAGAGCCAGCGAGGATGGGCAGAGATTGGCTTATGAAGGGAATTCAAGCATTCTCAAGAGCCGGACTCACGTACATCGACTACTACTTATGAGCAAGCCTGTCTTCCCTCAGCCCTTTACAGCGATTGGCTGCTCTCAATGTCGCGACGCTGCGAGCCTGGGTTTCGATTTTACAATGGCGTTTCAGCCTATCATCCATGTCCCTTCAGGGAGACCATTCGCCTATGAGGCACTGGTTCGGGGCCTGAACGGTGAAGGCGCTTCGGACATTCTGGCCCAGGTGACGCCTCACAATTTGTACCGCTTCGATCAGGCCTGCCGAGTGAAGGCCATCGAGCAGGCTGCTGCGCTTGGCTTGGGGCGGAAGACGGAATGTAAATTGAGCATCAACTTTCTGCCCAATGCCGTCTACCGGGCCAGCACCTGCATTCGGGCTA
>NZ_JABMCW010000028.1:0-31748 GCF_013179705.1 Pseudomonas sp. CM25
CGTGGCCGGCATTGCCCGGCACAGCGCCAGCAGCGCCAACGCCGCCGCTTCGCGTGGCGCCGAACTGGAGCAGGTGTGCGCCGGATTGCGTGCCCTGGTGGAGCGCTTCAACCGCTAAGGCAGGATGCTTTATGGATGACAACTACCGCGCGGCCGTGGATGCGGCTGCGATTTTTTCCGAAACCGACCTGCGGGGCAACATCACCTACGTCAACCAGCAGTTCTGCAGCATCTCGGGCTACAGCCGCGAAGAACTGCTGGGCGCCAACCACCGCATCCTCAACTCCGGCCTGCACGAGCCGGCGTTTTTCGTTGGCATGTGGCGGGCGCTGGCTGCGGGCGGGGTATGGAAGGGCGAGATCTGCAACCGCGCCAAGGACGGGTCGCTGTATTGGGTGGACAGCACCATGGTGCCGCTGGTCGACCCAGCCACCGGCCAGGTGCGCAAGTACGTGTCGATCCGCTTCGACGTCACCGAGAAGCGCCAGCTGCTGCATACCTTGCAGTGGCGGGTGGGCCATGATGTGCTCACCGGTCTGCCCAATCGTGCCTACCTGTCCGAACTGCTGAACCAGGCCTTGGCATACTCGCGCCAGGAGCACAGCCCGCTGGCGGTATGCATGCTGGACCTTGATGGTTTCAAGGCGGTCAATGACGGCTATGGGCATGCCATGGGGGATTTGCTGCTGATGGAGGTGGCGCAGCGGCTGAAGAACATCCTGCGTGGCGGTGATGCCGTGGCCCGGCTGTCGGGGGATGAATTCGTGCTGATCCTGCGCGATATGAATGACGACCGCCATCTGCATGGGGCCCTGCGTCGGGTGCTGCGCGCACTGGCGGCGCCCTATGAGGTGCGTGAACAGACCTTGGCGCTAAGTGCCAGCATCGGCGTTACCCTGTACCCCCAGGATGACGAAGACGCTGACACCCTGGTGCGCCATGCCGACCAGGCGATGTACGTGGCCAAGCAGCGCGGGCGCAACCGCTATCACCTGTTCGACGTGTCCCAGGAGCTGGAGCTCAAGGCCACCCACCAGACCGTGGCGCATGTGCGCCGGGCGCTGAACAACGGTGAGATGTGCGTGTACTACCAGCCCAAGGTCAACCTGCGCACGGGCCAGGTCCTCGGCTTCGAGGGCCTGCTGCGCTGGCAACGGCCCGGCCATGGGCTGGTGCTACCCGGCGACTTCCTGCCCTGGGTCGAGCAGACCGACCTGATCGTCGAAATCGGCGAGTGGGTGCTCGAACAGGCGCTGCACCAATTGCAGTCCTGGCAGCGCCAGGGCCGGTCTTGGTCACTGAGCGTGAATATTGCTGCACGGCATTTGCAGCGCAGCGACTTTGCCGAACGTTTGCAGCAACTGCTGGCGGCGTACCCCGAGGTGGCGCCGGCGCGGCTGGATCTGGAAATCGTCGAGTCGGTGGCCATCGACAACCTGCAGCACGTCAGCCGCTGCCTCGATGCCTGCCGTGCACTGGGCGTGTGCTTTTCGCTGGATGACTTCGGCACCGGTTATTCGTCGTTGAGCTACCTGAAGCGTTTGCCGACCCAGACGATCAAGATCGACAAGTCGTTCGTGCGCGACATCCTGCATGACCAGGACGACCTGGCGCTGACTGCAGCGGTGATCGGCCTGGCCCGGGCATTTGGCCGTGAGGTGATTGCCGAGGGGCTGGAGAGTGTCGAGCACGGCCGGGTGCTGATGGGCCAGGGTTGCGAGCTGGCGCAGGGGTACTGCATAGCCCGGCCGATGCCGGCGTCTGAGGTGGAGGCCTGGGCGCAGGCTTACCGGCAGCCGGCGCAATGGCGCGAGTGTTGAGTTGCCGGGCTTGCCGCCAGATCATCAGCCCCCACGCAGCCGCTTGTAAAGCGTGGTACGGCTGATCCCCAGCCTGCGTGCCACCGCCGACAGGTTGCCATCGGCTTGTGCCACCAGCACCTGCAAGTCCTCACCCTCGGTCGCAACCACCACCGGCACCTGCGACTCGGCCAGAAAACCCGCGGGCAGGTGTTCCAGCCCGACCGGGGCGTTGCCGGCCAAGGCCAGCGCTACCTGCAGCACACTCCCCAGTTCACGCAGGTTACCCGGCCAAGGGTGCTGGTCGAGCAGGTCGATAATGCCCGCTGGCAGCCGCGCAGGTTGCCCTGGGTCGCGGTAGCGCGCATGCAGCTGCTCTATCAATGCCCGCCGGTCAGCGCGCTCGCGCAGTGGCGGCAACACCAGCGCCAGGCCGGCGATGCGGTAGTACAGATCCTGGCGGAAGCGCCCGGCACGCACCTCGTCGGCCAGGTCGCGGTTGCTTGCCGACACCACCCGGATATCCACCGTCACCGGTTCGCCGCTGCCCAGCGGCTGGATGCTGCGCGACTGCAGTACGCGCAGCAGGCGGGCCTGGGTGGGCAGTGGCATGTCGCCGATCTCGTCGAGAAACAGGATGCCGTGGTCGGCCTTGCGGATCAGCCCCGGATTGCCCTTGTGGTGGGCACCGGTGAATGCCCCTTTGTCGTATCCAAACAACTCCGACTCCACCAGCTCGGCCGGGATTGCCGCACAGTTGACGGCGACCAGGGGCTGGTTGGCGCGGCTGCTGGCGCGGTGCAGGTCATTGACGAACACTTCCTTGCCGACGCCGGTTTCACCCTGTACCAGCACCGGGATGTCCTTTTCCAGCAGCAGTCCGGCCTGGGTTAGTGCCTTTTCCAGGCGCGGCTCGCCTTTGCAGCGGGAAGTGGCCGTGCGTGGGGGCTGCCACAGGCAATGAAAGCGGTTGCGCCCGGTGGCCTGCAGGGCGAAGGCCTGTTGCCGCGGATGGCTGAGCAATTGCTGCAGGGGCAACTGGAACAACTGCTCGATGTTCTGCTGCAGCGGGTTGCTGCCCAGCAGGCTGTCGGCCCGGTGATTGGCGGCCAGCACCTGCCCGCGCTCATCGAACACCAGCAGGCCGGCCCAAGGGCTGTCGAGGTTGTCGGAGGCGCTGTTGAAGAGCAGTTGCGCGTGCTGGTCGGCGTGCTCGGCGAGGATCAGGCGGTTTTCCAGGCTTTGGCCCATCATGCGCACCAGGCCCAGTGTCTGGCTGGCCGGCAGGTAGCCGTCACTGGCCACGTCCAGCCCCCCCACCAATCGCCGGGCGGCGTCGAACAGCGGGGCGGCGGCGCTGGACAGGTAGCGGTTCTGCCGCAGGAAGTGTTCGTCGTGGCCAACGTGGATCGCTTCGGCGCAGACCAATGCGGTGCCCAGGGCGTTGGTGCCCACGCCACGCTCGTGCCAATGGGCGCCGGCGCTGAACCCATGCTGCTGGCGTGGCTCGATGAACCGCCGCGAACCCCAGGTGTCGAGCAGGCAGCCGCTGGCGTCGGCCAGCATCACCAGGTAGCTGGCGTTGCCCAGCAGGTGCGTGTATTGCGGCAGCACCTCCTCGCGAGTCAGACGCAGGAGTGCCTGACGCCGCTCCAGCAGGGCACCGAGTTCGGCGCGGCTCAGGCAGTCGAAGTCCGGTGCGTGCTGGGGTTGCAGACCGTGTTCACGGCAGCGGGCCCAGGAGGCCTGGATCAGCTGGGCATGGGTCGAAGCGGATGCGTCCATGGGCCTGTCCTGTGTGGTTATTGTCATGGGCCGACCGCTGTTCAGTGTTGTGCACGAGTGTTCATTGTCAAACCGGCGAGTGTTCAGTTGTGCAGCCATTGTGTTCACTTGTGAACCGCTGATTTGCCGGGCTTGCCGCGTTCGCCCCGGGCCAGAGCGGCGCGGCGCAACTGGCACGGAACTGGCTGTGCCCGGCAGACAACAACTACAGAAAGGCCACGCCATGTCCCTGGTGCTGGAGCAAGTCAGCCGCAGCGTCGACAACCAGGCCTGGGTCGTCGATGCCTCACTGCGTTTCGAGCCTGGGTCGTTCAATGTGCTGCTGGGCCGCACCCTGGCCGGCAAGACCAGCCTCATGCGCCTGATGGCCGGGCTCGACCGCCCGGACTGCGGGCGTGTATTGATGGATGGCCAGGACGTGACCGGCGTGCCGGTGCGCCAGCGCAATGTGTCGATGGTGTATCAGCAGTTCATCAACTACCCGACCCTCAGTGTCTACGAGAACATTGCCTCGCCGTTGCGCCAGGCGCACATGGCCGAAGCGGAGATTCGCCGGCGGGTGCAGGAAACCGCCGAGATGCTGCGTATCGAAGCCTACCTGCAGCGCCTGCCACTGGAGTTGTCCGGCGGTCAGCAGCAACGCACGGCGATGGCCCGGGCGCTGGTCAAGGATGCCTCGCTGATCCTCTTCGACGAGCCTTTGGTCAACCTCGACTACAAGTTGCGCGAGGGCCTGCGCCAGGAATTGCGCGAGCTGTTTGCGGCGCGCCATTGCATCGCCGTGTACGCCACCACCGAGCCCAACGAGGCGCTGGCGCTGGGTGGCACCACCACCCTGGTGCACGAGGGCCGTATCGTCCAGAGCGGGCCCACCGCCGAGGTCTATCAGCGCCCTGGCAGCGTGCTGGCCGCCGAGCTGTTTTCCGAGCCGCCGATCAACCTGGTGCCTGGCCGAATCAGCGGTAATGAGGTGAGCCTGGCCCAGGCGGTGCACTTTGCCCGCAGTGCCGACTTGCAGCAGCTTGGCGAGGGCGACTACCGCTTTGGCGTGCGCCCCAGCCATATCACCCTGGTGCCGGCCCACGACGACGACCTGGAACTGGCGGTGTCGGTTGAGCTGGCCGAGATCAGTGGCTCGGAGACTTTCCTGCATGTGCGCAACGAACACTGGCGAATGATCCTGCACCTGCCAGGGGTTCACGAATACCAGGTGGACACGGCGATCCGCGTGTTCATCCCCACCCACAAGCTGTTCGTCTTCGACAGCACCGGTGCGCTGGTGCAGGCACCCGGCCTGCGCCAGACAAGGAGAGGGTGATGGCCGAAATTCGCCTGCGCCAACTGGCCCATAGCTATAGCCGCCACCCTGCCAGCGAGGCGGACTATGCCTTGCATGCGTTGGAACATGTGTGGGAGCAGGGCGGTGCCTATGCCTTGCTCGGGCCGTCGGGCTGCGGCAAGTCCACCTTGCTCAACATCATCTCCGGCCTGCTGACCCCGTCCCATGGCGAGGTGTTGTTCGACGGCAAGCCGGTCAATCAGCTGTCGCCGCAGGCGCGCAACATTGCCCAGGTTTTCCAGTTCCCGGTGGTGTACGACACGATGACGGTGTTCGACAACCTGGCGTTCCCGTTGCGTAACCAGGGGCTGGACGAACCCCGGGTGCGAGCCCGGGTAGCGGAAATTGCCGAGGTGCTCGACCTGGGAGCCGTGCTGCGCAAGAAGGCGCGCAACCTCAGCGCTGATGAAAAGCAGAAAGTTTCCATGGGCCGTGGCCTGGTCCGCGACGATGTGTCGGCGATCCTGTTCGACGAGCCGCTGACGGTGATCGACCCGCACCTGAAGTGGAAGCTGCGACGCAAGCTGAAGCAGATCCACGAGCAGTTCAACATCACCATGATCTATGTCACCCACGACCAGCTGGAGGCCTCCACCTTCGCCGACAAGATTGCGGTGATGCACGGCGGGCGCATCGTCCAGTTCGGCACGCCGCGCGAACTGTTCGAGCGGCCGCGGCACACCTTCGTTGGCTACTTCATCGGCAGCCCGGGAATGAACCTGATCGAGGTACGCGCCGACGCCCAAGGGGTGGTGTTCGGCGATGTTCATCTGCCGCTGCCCGACGGCCTGCGAGAACGCTTGGCGAGCACTGCAGGCGGGCGCTTGCAGGTCGGTATCCGGCCCGAGTTCGTGCAGCTGTGGGACAGCCCGCTCGACAACACCTACCCGGCCCAGGTGCTGGATGTCGAGGACCTGGGCACCTACCGCATCGTCACGCTGGAACTGGGCGGTGTGGCGCTGAAAGCGCGCTTGAACGAAGACCGCCCGCTGCCGGAGGGGCGGGCCTGGGTCAGCCTGCCGGCGCAGTGGCTGATGCTGTATGTCGATGACCTGCTGCTGGAGCCAGGGCCATGAACAAGGTGCACAACAACAAAGCCTGGTGGCTGGTGCTGCCGGTGTTCCTGCTGGTGGCATTCAGTGCCGTGGTGCCGATGATGACGGTGGTCAACTATTCGGTGCAGGACATCTTCGACCAGTCCAACCGCTATTTCGTCGGCGCCGACTGGTACCGCCAGGTGCTGCGCGATCCGGCGCTGCACGACGCGCTGCTGCGCCAGTTCATCTATTCCGCCTGCGTGCTGCTGATCGAGATTCCACTGGGCATCGGCATTGCCCTGACCATGCCCACCAGAGGGCGTATGGCCTCGGTGTGCCTGATCGTCATGGCCATCCCGTTGCTGATCCCGTGGAACGTGGTGGGCACCATCTGGCAGATCTTCGGCCGCGCTGATATCGGCCTGCTCGGCGCCACCCTGGCCAAGCTCGGGGTCAGCTACAACTATGCCGGCGACCCCTTCGACGCCTGGCTCACCGTGCTGGTGATGGACGTGTGGCACTGGACTTCGCTGGTGGCATTGCTGTGCTACTCGGGGCTGCGGGCGATCCCCGACGTGTACTACCAGGCCGCGCGCATCGACCGCGCCTCGGGCTGGGCGGTGTTCCGCCACATCCAGTTGCCCAAGCTGAAGAACGTGCTGCTGATCGCGGTGATGCTGCGCTTCATGGACAGCTTCATGATCTACACCGAGCCCTTCGTGCTGACCGGCGGTGGGCCCGGCAACGCCACCACCTTCCTCAGCCAGACTCTCACGCGCATGGCCGTGGGGCAGTTCGACCTGGGCCCGGCGGCGGCGTTTTCGCTGGTGTACTTCCTGATCATCCTGCTGGTGTCGTGGCTGTTCTACACAGCCATGACCCATGCCGACAAGGAGTAGGCCGTGAGCACACGAAAATCGCTGGCGCTGCTGCTGTATTTCTTCTTCCTGCTGGTGCCGATCTACTGGCTGCTCAACATGTCGTTCAAGAGCAACACCGAGATCCTCGGCGGCCTCACCCTATGGCCGCAGGCGTTTACCCTCGACAACTACAGGGTGATCTTCACCGATGCCAGCTGGTACAACGGCTACCTCAACTCGCTGTACTACGTGTGCCTGAACACGCTGATTTCGCTGCTGGTGGCGCTGCCGGCGGCCTATGCCTTTTCGCGCTACCGCTTCCTGGGTGACCGCCACCTGTTCTTCTGGCTGTTGACCAACCGCATGGCGCCGCCGGCGGTGTTCCTGTTGCCGTTCTTCCAGCTGTACTCGTCGATTGGCCTGTTCGACACCCATATCGCCGTAGCCTTGGCCCACTGCCTGTTCAACGTGCCCCTGGCGGTGTGGATCCTCGAAGGATTCATGTCCGGCGTACCCAAGGAAATCGACGAAACGGCCTACATCGACGGCTACAGCTTTCCGCGCTTCTTCGTGAAGATCTTCATTCCCTTGATTGGCTCCGGCATCGGCGTCACGGCGTTTTTCTGCTTCATGTTCTCCTGGGTCGAGCTGCTGCTGGCGCGCACCCTGACTTCGGTGAATGCCAAACCGATTGCCGCAGTGATGACCCGCACGGTGTCGGCTTCGGGCATCGACTGGGGCGTGCTGGCAGCGGCGGGGGTACTCACCATTCTGCCCGGCATGCTGGTGATCTGGTTTGTACGCAACCATGTGGCCAAGGGCTTTGCCCTGGGCCGGGTGTGAGGAGGGAAACCCATGGAGTGGATGGCCTGGACCCTGCCGACGGCGCTGTTTTTTGCCGCCGTTGGCATGCTGCTGCTGGGCATGACCCTGCTCGAACTGCGCCGACCCTGTGTGCAGCGGCGGGGCTTTCTGCCGTTGGTCACCAGCCGGGGTGATCGTCTGTTCATCGGCCTGCTGGCCAGCGCCTACCTGCATCTGCTGGTGGTCGGTGTCAGCGAGTGGCCATTGTGGGTGGCCTCGCTGCTGTCGCTGGCTTGGCTGCTGGTGGTGCTGCGCTGGGGCTGAGCGAATGGCCCTGTGGGATAACTGAAACGGGAGATCACAATGTTCGATAACAAGCACAACAGGCGACATTTGACCCTGGCCGCATTGCTGGTACTGGCCAGCGTGCAGGGCACTGCCTGGGCCGACCAGTACGAAGATGCGGCAAAAAAATGGATCGGCAGCGAGTTCAAGCCATCGACCCTTACCCCTGAACAGCAGCTGGCCGAGTTGCAGTGGTTCATCAAGGCGTCCGAGCCGTTCCGTGGCATGAAGATCAACGTGGTCTCGGAAACCATTACAACCCACGAATACGAGTCCAAGGTGCTGGCCAAGGCGTTCAGCGAGATCACCGGCATCCAGCTGACCCACGACCTGCTGCAGGAAGGCGACGTGGTGGAAAAACTGCAGACCCAGATGCAATCGGACAAGAACATCTACGACGGCTGGGTCAATGACTCCGACCTGATCGGTACGCACTTTCGCTACGGGAAGGTGGAATCGATCACCGATCTGATGGCCAACGAAGGCAAGGACTACACCTCGCCGACCCTGGACCTGAAGGACTTCATCGGCATTTCCTTTACCACAGCACCTGACGGCAAGGTCTACCAACTGCCCGACCAGCAGTTTGCCAACCTGTACTGGTTCCGTGCCGACTGGTTCGAACGGCCCGAGCTGAAAGCCAGGTTCAAGGAGAAGTACGGCTACGATCTGGGCGTACCGGTGAACTGGTCGGCCTACGAGGACATCGCCAGGTTCTTCAGCGAAGACGTCAAGGAAATCGACGGCAAGCGTGTTTATGGTCACATGGACTATGGCAAGAAAGACCCATCGCTGGGCTGGCGCTTCACCGATGCCTGGTTCTCGATGGCCGGCGGAGGCGACAAGGGCCTGCCCAATGGGTTGCCGGTGGATGAATGGGGTATTCGCGTGGAGGACTGCCACCCGGTGGGCTCCAGCGTGACCCGGGGCGGCGACACCAACGGCCCGGCCGCCGTCTATGCCACCCAGAAGTACGTGGACTGGATGCGCGCCTATGCGCCCAAGGAAGCCCAGGGCATGACCTTCTCCGAGGCCGGCCCGGTGCCGGCCCAGGGCAACATCGCCCAGCAGATCTTCTGGTACACCGCCTTTACCGCGGACATGACCAAGCCTGGGCTGCCCGTGGTAAATGCCGACGGCACGCCGAAATGGCGCATGGCGCCGTCGCCGAAGGGCCCGTACTGGGAGGAGGGCATGAAGCTGGGCTACCAGGACACCGGCTCGTGGACCTTCTTCAAGTCCACGCCCGAGAAGCAGCGTCTGGCGGCGTGGCTGTATGCCCAGTTCGTCACCTCGAAGACCGTATCGCTGAAAAAGACCATCGTCGGTCTCACCCCGATACGCGAGTCGGACATCAACTCCCAGGCCATGACCGACCTGGCGCCCAAGCTGGGTGGGCTGGTGGAGTTCTACCGCAGCCCGGCGCGGGTGCAGTGGACGCCCACCGGCACCAACGTGCCGGATTACCCGCGCCTGGCGCAGCTGTGGTGGAGCCACATCGCCGAGGTGGCCAGTGGCGAGAAGACCCCGCAGGAAGCCCTGGATGGCCTGGCCCGCGACCAGGACCGTATGATGGAGCGCCTGCAGCGGTCCAACGCCCAGGCCACCTGTGCGCCCAAGCTGAACCCGGAGAAGGATGCCCAGTACTGGTTCGACCAGCCCGGTGCGCCGAAGCCCAAGCTGGCCAACGAGAAGCCCAAAGGCGAGACGGTCAGCTACAACGAACTGCTGAAGTCGTGGGAGGCGGCCAGGAAGTGATCGGCTGAATACCGCGCTGGCTTCTTCGCGGGTAAACCCGCTCCCACAGTGATATCCCTGTGGGAGCGGGTTTACCCGCGAAGAGGCCGGCGCAACCACGCAAAAAAAACGGGCAAAAAAAACGGCACCTGCCAGAGGTGCCGTTTTCACTTCACGCGGTATTACTTGTGCAGCTCTTGCGCCGCATACAGCGTGTTTTCCAGCAGGCACGCCCGGGTCATTGGCCCGACGCCGCCTGGCACCGGCGTGATCCAGCCCGCGCGCGGCAGGGCGGTCTCGTAGACCACGTCGCCGACCAGCTTGCCATCTTCCTGGCGGTTGATGCCCACGTCGATGACGATGGCGCCTTCCTTCACCCACTCACCTTTGACCAGCCCCGGCTTGCCGGCAGCCACGACCACCAGGTCGGCGCGCCCTACGTGGCCGGCCAGGTCCTTGGTGAAGCGGTGACATACCGTCACGGTGCAACCGGCCAGCAGCAGCTCCATGGCCATCGGCCGGCCCACGATGTTGGAGGCGCCGACGATGACCGCGTCCATGCCGTACAGGTCCTGGCCGGTGCTTTCCAGCAGGGCCATGATGCCTTTCGGGGTGCACGGGCGCAGCAGCGGGATGCGCTGGGCCAGGCGGCCGATGTTGTACGGGTGGAAACCGTCGACGTCCTTGTCCGGGCGAATGCGCTCGAGCAGCAGCGAGGCATCGAGGTGCTCGGGCAGGGGCAGTTGCAGCAGGATGCCGTCGACGGCCGGGTCATCATTGAGGCGATCGATCAGCTCGGTCAGGGCGTGCTGCGTGGTTTCGCTGGGCAGGTCGAACGCCTGCGAAATGAAGCCGACCTCTTCGCAGTCCTTGCGCTTGTGCGAGACATAGACTTGGGAGGCGGGGTCGGTGCCGACCAGGATCACCGCCAGGCCCGGCGTACGCAGGCCTTGCTGGCGACGCTCCACGACACGTTGAGCGATCTGCTGGCGCAGGCTGGCGGCGATCGCCTTGCCATCGATTAGGTGTGCAGTCATAGACGCGTGATTAACCATCGAGAAGGAAACAATAAAGAGGGCGTATTCTCGCACGACCCGCGCCAAGGGCAAAGGCGGGTGGTCGGGCAAATCCCCTAACCCCTTAAATAATTTAAATTTTTTTGAAAAAGGTGTTGACGACTTTCGGGGTCGCCTATAAGATTCGCCGCACTTGTCGGGCACAGCCTAGCACTGGTTGGCTAAGTCGGGCAGAATGAGTGGTTTGGCAGTTATCTGCCAAGTTCTTGTTCGGTTAGACTTCAAGCTTAAGCGCCCGTAGCTCAGCTGGATAGAGCATCCGCCTTCTAAGCGGATGGTCGCAGGTTCGAGTCCTGCCGGGTGCGCCATTAGGCGGCATTGGCAAGCAAGTAGGCGGTAATGCAATATGGTGGGCGTAGCTCAGTTGGTAGAGCGCCGGATTGTGATTCCGGTTGTCGTGGGTTCGATTCCCATCGTCCACCCCATATTCTTCAAAGGCGCCTCGATAGTATCTGGCGCCTTTGTTTTAAGCGTTACGCGGACGTGGTGAAATTGGTAGACACACTGGATTTAGGTTCCAGCGGCGCAAGCTGTAAGAGTTCGAGTCTCTTCGTCCGCACCATGCTTCTGTAAGGTTGTACCGCAACACCGCAGCACTGCAATATGGTGGGCGTAGCTCAGTTGGTAGAGCGCCGGATTGTGATTCCGGTTGTCGTGGGTTCGATTCCCATCGTCCACCCCATATTTTTAGAAGGCGCCTTGGTCGAAAGACCGGGCGCCTTTTTGTTTTGGATTTTGGGTGGTTGAAGTGGGGCTCGGCCCCTGGCGCCCGTCGAGATATCGAGTTGGAATGACAAGGCGGTCGCGCGCAATTGGCACAGGCCGCATTGGCCCGAAACAAATGGAGCAGCCTTGTGCTGCGAAGCGCCGCGCGGGCGGCGCTCGATCTCACAGGTGCTGCCAAACCCAAGCCGATCCCCTGTAAGCCCAAACGCATCATTTCCCCCTTGCAATCCCCTAGTGGCACCCCAATAAAACCTGATAGATTTCAGCCGGTTGAAACACCGGCCCAGTTGCCCGGCAGAGGAACCGCCCAATGATCGCAAAAGAAGCCCGCCAGGCCCTGGCACTGCAGCGTTTTGCCGAAGCCAACCCGCAGCTGCTCGAGGAAATCAGCGGGCTGGATGCGCGTGAGCAGGCCCGGCAGATCGAGTGGGCGTTCGAGGATGCGGCCGATGAGCAGGGCCTGCAGCCCTGGGAGTTGGCGCTGCAACTGATCGCCGAAACCCCGGAACAGCTGCAGGCCATGCGCCTGGAGACCCACCGCGAGGTGGCCGAGGCGCTGGGGATGGAGTGGGAAGAATACTGCCAGTTCAACGAAATCGACCCTCAATAAAGGAGGCGAATTCGGGGTTGGCAGTTGTTTGACAAGGTATTTCGGCGACAGGCCGCCCGGCGCGGCCTGCAGCCCCAATTGAGGCAGGCTCGGCGGCATCCCGTGCGGGCCTTGAAAGTTAATCGACCGGCGTAGTTTCCCGTCGTCCCGAGTGGGGTGACTTCTGCAGCGCGACTCACTAGAATGCTTGCCCTTGATTCTGGAGTCGGGCTAACGCCGGCTAACGTCTGTGCAACGAGGAATATCCATGCAAGTTTCTGTTGAAAACACTTCCGCTCTCGAGCGCCGCATGACCATCGCCGTTCCGGCCGAGCGCGTCGAGAACGAAGTCAACAAGCGTCTGCAGCAGACTGCCCGTCGCGCCAAGGTTGCAGGCTTCCGTCCTGGCAAGGTACCGATGAGCGTGATCCGTCAGCGTTTCGAAGCTGACGCCCGTCAAGAGGCTTTCGGTGACCTGGTCCAGGCTTCCTTCTACGAAGCCATCGTCGAGCAGAAGCTGAACCCGGCAGGTGCCCCGGCCGTTGAGCCGAAGTCCTTCGAAAAGGGCAAGGACCTGGAATTCGTCGCCATCTTCGAAGTGTTCCCGGAGTTCACCGTTGCCGGCCTCGAGTCGATCAACGTCGAGCGCCTGAGCGCTGAAGTGGCTGACGCCGACCTGGACAACATGCTCGAAGTCCTGCGCAAGCAGAACACCCGCTTCGAGGCCGTCGAGCGTGCTGCGCAGATCGACGACCAGGTCAACATCGACTTCGTCGGCAAGGTCGACGGTGAAGTGTTCGCCGGTGGTTCGGCCAAGGGTACCCAGCTGGTGCTGGGTTCCGGCCGCATGATCCCTGGCTTCGAAGATGGCCTGGTTGGCGCCAAGGCTGTCGAAGAGCGCGTTGTCAACGTGACCTTCCCAGAGGACTACCAGAACCTGGACCTGGCGGGCAAAGCTGCCGAGTTCACCATCACCGTCAACAGCGTTTCGGCGCCTGTGCTGCCAGAGCTGAACGAAGAATTCTTCGCCCAGTTCGGCATCAAGGAATCGACCCTGGAAGGTTTCCGCACCGAAGTTCGCAAGAACATGGAGCGTGAGCTGCGCCAGGCGATCAAGACCAAGGTCAAGAACCAGGTCATGGACGGTCTGCTGGCCGCCAACCCGATCGAAGTGCCGAAAGCCCTGCTGGAAAATGAAGTCAACCGTCTGCGCGTGCAGGCTGTTCAGCAGTTCGGCGGCAACATCAAGCCAGAACAGCTGCCAGTCGAGCTGTTCGAAGAGCAAGCCAAGCGCCGTGTGGTGCTGGGCCTGATCGTTGCCGAAGTGGTCAAGCAGTTCGAGCTGAAGCCGGACGACGCCAAGGTTCGCGAGATGATCGAAGAAATGGCCTCGGCTTACCAGGAGCCTGAGCAGGTCATCTCCTGGTACTACAAGAACGACCAGCAGCTGAACGAAGTCCGTTCGGTTGTGCTGGAAGAACAAGTTGTAGATACTGTTCTGCAGAAAGCGACTGTGACCGACAAGTCGGTCTCTTACGAAGAAGCCGTAAAACCAGCCCAGGCACCTGCCGAAGCCGAGTAATACGTTTCTCTCGTAGGAAACTCCACAAGCCAGCCTTCGCGCTGGCTTGTGCGTATTCAAGCCATGACTATTTGGGAGTGAGCGCAGGACATGTCCCGCAATTCTTATATTCAGCAGAGCTCTGACATCCAGGCCGCAGGCGGCCTGGTCCCGATGGTTATCGAGCAGTCCGCCCGTGGCGAACGCGCTTACGACATCTACTCGCGCCTGTTGAAGGAGCGAGTGATCTTCCTGGTTGGCCCGGTCGAAGACTACATGGCCAACCTCGTCGTTGCGCAGATGCTGTTCCTCGAGGCGGAAAACCCGGACAAGGATATCCATCTGTACATCAACTCGCCGGGCGGTTCCGTTACCGCTGGCATGTCGATCTACGACACCATGCAGTTCATCAAACCGGACGTCTCCACCATCTGCATCGGCCAGGCCTGCAGCATGGGCGCCTTCCTGCTGACTGCCGGTGCCAAAGGCAAGCGTCACTGCCTGCCGAACTCGCGCGTGATGATCCACCAGCCGCTGGGCGGCTTCCAGGGTCAGGCCACCGATATCGAGATCCACGCCCAGGAAATCCTCAATATCAAGGCGCGTCTGAACGAGCTGCTGGCCTACCACACCGGCCAGGACCTCGAGACCATCAAGCGCGACACCGAGCGTGACAATTTCATGAGCGCCTCGCGCGCGGCCGAGTACGGCCTGATCGACTCGGTCTACGACAAGCGGCAACTGGCCTCCTGAACCGGGGTGCCAGAGCAGGCAGGCGCCGAAAGCGCCTACCTGCGGACTTGAAAAAGCCCGCAATTGCCTTCATCTTGTGTTGCAAGCCTACCGGATTGGATCGATCGAATGACTGACACCCGTAACGGCGAGGACAGCGGCAAATTGCTCTATTGCTCCTTCTGCGGCAAAAGCCAGCACGAAGTGCGCAAATTGATTGCCGGGCCCTCGGTATTTATCTGCGACGAGTGCGTCGACCTGTGCAATGACATCATCCGTGAGGAGGTGCAGGAAGCCCAGGCCGAGAGCAGCGCGCACAAATTGCCTTCGCCGAAAGAAATCAGCGGCATCCTGGACCAGTATGTAATTGGTCAGGAGCGCGCGAAAAAGGTGCTGGCCGTAGCGGTGTACAACCACTACAAGCGCCTGAACCAGCGTGACAAGAAGGGTGACGAAGTCGAACTGGGCAAGAGCAACATCCTGCTCATCGGGCCGACCGGCTCGGGCAAGACCCTGCTCGCCGAAACCCTGGCACGCCTGTTGAACGTACCGTTCACCATTGCTGACGCCACCACCCTGACCGAAGCCGGTTATGTGGGGGAGGACGTCGAGAACATCATCCAGAAGCTGTTGCAGAAGTGCGACTACGACGTGGAAAAGGCCCAGATGGGCATTGTCTACATCGACGAGATCGACAAGATTTCGCGCAAGTCGGACAACCCGTCCATCACCCGTGACGTTTCGGGCGAGGGCGTGCAGCAGGCGCTGCTGAAGCTGATCGAGGGCACTGTCGCCTCGGTGCCGCCGCAAGGTGGCCGCAAACACCCGCAGCAGGAGTTCTTGCAGGTTGATACCCGCAATATCCTGTTCATTTGCGGTGGTGCGTTCTCGGGCCTGGAAAAGGTCATCCAGAACCGTTCCACCAAAGGTGGCATCGGCTTTGGCGCTCAAGTGCGCAGCAAGGAAGAAGGCAAGAAGGTCGGCGAGTCCCTGCGTGAGGTCGAACCGGACGATCTGGTCAAGTTTGGCCTGATTCCGGAATTCGTCGGCCGTCTGCCGGTACTGGCGACCCTCGATGAGCTGGACGAGGCTGCATTGATGCAGATCCTCACCGAGCCGAAAAACGCCTTGACCAAGCAGTATGCCAAGTTGTTCGAGATGGAAAGCGTCGACCTCGAGTTCCGCAGCGATGCACTCAAGGCCGTTGCCCGCAAGGCCCTGGAGCGCAAGACCGGCGCCCGTGGCCTGCGTTCGATCCTTGAAGGCGTGCTGCTCGACACCATGTACGAGATCCCTTCGAAGAAGGATGTCAGCAAGGTGGTGGTCGACGAGAGCGTCATCGAAGGCACCTCGCAGCCGTTGATGATCTACGAGAACAGCGAGCCACAAGCCAAGGCCGCGCCAGACGCCTGATTCAGGCAATGGCCGGTTTCCGGTTGCAAGCAAGAAGGGGCCTACGGGCCCCTTTCTGCTTTTCCTGCGCTAGCGCTTGTAATTTCCCAGGCGTGCCCCCACATTAGGTCCAAGCATCATTTCCACCGGTTTCCGGCCATAGGGCCGTTGTAGAGGCGAAATCATGAAGACAACCCTCGACTTGCCTCTTTTGCCATTGCGCGATGTCGTTGTTTACCCGCACATGGTTATCCCGCTGTTCGTGGGGCGCGAAAAATCCATCGAAGCCCTCGAGGCAGCGATGACGGGCGAAAAGCAGATTCTTCTGCTGGCCCAGAAGAACCCGGCCGATGACGATCCGGGCGAGGACGCCCTGTATCGCGTCGGTACCATTGCCACCGTGCTGCAGCTGCTGAAGCTGCCGGATGGCACCGTGAAGGTGCTGGTCGAGGGCGAGCAGCGTGGCGCCGTCGAAAATTTCACCGAAGTAGAAGGACACATTCGTGCCGAAGTGTCCCTGATCGACGAAACTGACGCCGCCGAGCGCGAGTCGGAAGTGTTCGTACGCACCTTGCTTTCGCAATTCGAACAGTACGTTCAGCTGGGCAAGAAAGTGCCTGCCGAAGTCCTGTCTTCGCTGAACAGCATCGATGAGCCCGGGCGCCTGGTCGACACCATGGCCGCGCACATGGCCCTGAAGATCGAGCAGAAGCAGGAAATTCTCGAAATCGTCGACCTGTCGACGCGTGTCGAGCACGTGCTGGCGCTGCTGGATGCCGAAATCGACCTGCTGCAGGTTGAAAAGCGCATTCGTGGCCGGGTCAAGAAGCAGATGGAGCGCAGCCAGCGCGAGTACTACCTGAATGAGCAGATGAAGGCCATTCAGAAGGAACTCGGCGATGGCGACGAAGGCCACAACGAAGTCGAAGAGCTGAAAAAGCGCATCGAAACCGCCGGCCTGCCGAAGGATGCCCTGGCCAAAGCCCAGGCGGAGCTGAACAAGCTCAAGCAGATGTCGCCGATGTCGGCCGAAGCCACCGTGGTGCGTTCGTACCTGGACTGGCTGGTGCAGGTGCCGTGGAAGGCGCAGAGCAAGGTACGCCTGGACCTGACCAAGGCCGAGGAAATCCTCGACGCCGACCACTACGGGCTGGAAGAGGTCAAGGAGCGCATTCTCGAGTACCTCGCGGTGCAGAAGCGCGTCAAGAAGATCCGTGGCCCGGTATTGTGCCTGGTCGGCCCACCTGGTGTCGGCAAGACCTCGCTGGCCGAGTCGATCGCTGCCGCCACCAACCGCAAGTTCGTGCGCATGGCCTTGGGCGGTGTGCGTGACGAGGCCGAAATCCGTGGTCACCGCCGCACCTACATTGGTTCGATGCCAGGTCGCCTGATCCAGAAGATGACCAAGGTTGGCGTGCGCAACCCGCTGTTCCTGCTCGACGAAATCGACAAGATGGGCAGCGACATGCGTGGCGACCCGGCCTCGGCGCTGCTCGAAGTGCTCGACCCGGAGCAGAACCACAACTTCAACGATCACTACCTGGAAGTCGACTACGACCTCTCGGACGTGATGTTCCTGTGCACCTCGAACTCGATGAACATCCCGCCGGCGCTGCTCGACCGGATGGAGGTCATCCGCCTGCCGGGGTACACCGAGGACGAGAAGATCAACATCGCGGTCAAGTACCTGGTGCCCAAGCAGGTCAAGGCCAACGGCTTGAAGAAGGAAGAGCTGGAGGTCGACGTATCGGCCATCCGCGACATCATCCGCTACTACACCCGCGAAGCCGGTGTGCGTGGCCTGGAGCGGCAAATCGCCAAGGTCTGCCGCAAGGTGGTCAAGGAACACACCGGGCAGAAGCAGGTCAAGGTCAAGGTCGCCAGCGAGCAGCTTGAACACCTGCTGGGCGTGCGCAAGTTCCGCTACGGCCTGGCCGAGCAGCAGGACCAGATCGGCCAGGTCACCGGCCTGGCGTGGACCCAGGTGGGCGGCGAACTGCTGACCATCGAAGCCGTGGTCATCCCCGGCAAGGGCCAGTTGATCAAGACCGGTTCGCTGGGCGATGTGATGGTGGAGTCGATCACTGCCGCGCAGACGGTGGTGCGCAGCCGCGCACGCAGCCTGGGCATCGCCGCCGACTTCCATGAGAAGCGCGACGTGCATATCCACATGCCCGAAGGCGCCACGCCGAAGGACGGTCCAAGTGCCGGTGTCGGCATGTGCACCGCGCTGGTGTCGGCGCTGACGCAGATTCCGGTACGTGCCGACGTGGCCATGACCGGCGAAATCACCTTGCGTGGCCAAGTCCTGGCCATTGGCGGGTTGAAGGAAAAACTGCTGGCGGCACACCGTGGCGGGATCAAGACGGTGATCATTCCGGAGGAGAATGTTCGCGATCTGAAGGAGATTCCGGAAAATATCAAACAGGATCTGCAGATCAAACCGGTCAAATGGATTGACGAAGTCCTGCAAATTGCGCTGCAATACGCCCCGGAGCCCTTGCCAGATGTGGCTCCGGAGATTGTCGCGAAAGATGAAAAGCGCGACGGCGATGCTAAGGAAAGAATCAGCACGCATTAGTAGTTTTTGGCTGGGGGGCTTTCCTTGACAGTTTTTTCGGGGCCTTGCTATAAAGCGGCACGCTATTGTCTTCAAGCCACCCAGCGCACGTTTCATAAGCTTTTCATTACATACTTAGAAACAAACTCAATAGAGAAATAAGGGGACTTAGAGTGAACAAGTCGGAACTGATTGACGCTATCGCCGCATCTGCTGACATCCCGAAAGCTGTAGCTGGCCGTGCGCTGGACGCAGTAATTGACTCCGTGACCGGTGCCCTGAAAGCAGGCGACGACGTCGTACTGGTTGGCTTCGGTACCTTCTCGGTCAAGGATCGCGCCGAGCGCACTGGCCGTAACCCGCAAACCGGCAAGGCCATCAAGATCGAAGCTGCCAAGGTTCCAGGTTTCAAGGCAGGCAAAGGCCTGAAAGACGCCGTCAACTAAGTCGTCTTTCAGCCGGACCCGGCCTGGCCAGGTCCGAGCACGGTGAAGGCGGGGCGCAAACGTTCCCGCCTGACACGTTTGCTAAGTAAAGGCGCATCCTCGGATGCGCCTTTCTTTTATCAGGTTTCTACCCACGCTCCGCGGTTGTCGACGCAGTGGTACAGCCGTTTCTGGGGGACGCATGCTGCAAAATATCAGGGACAATTCACAAGGTTGGATTGCCAAGACCATCATCGGCCTTATCGTCGTATTGATGGCGTTGACCGGTTTCGAAGCTATTTTCCAGGCCGCCACCCATAGCCAGGACGCCGCCAAGGTGAACGGCCAGACCATCAGCCAGAATGAGCTGAGCCAGGCGGCCGACATGCAGCGCCGCCAGCTTGTACAACAACTGGGCAAGGACTTCGATCCGGCGCTGCTGGATGACAAATTGCTGCGCGAAGAGGCACTCAAGGGGCTGATCAGCCGCAAGTTGCTGCTGCAAGGCGCCGAAGATGCCAAGTTCGCTTTCTCCGAGGCTGCGCTGGATCAGGTGATTCTGCAGACGCCGGAATTCCAGGTGGACGGCAAGTTCAGTGCCGACCGTTTCGACCAGGTCATCCGCCAGATGGGCTATGGCCGCATGCAGTTCCGCGACATGCTCGCTGAAGAAATGCTCATCGGCCAGCTGCGCACCGGCCTGGCTGGCAGCAGCTTTGTCACCGACCAGCAGGTCGATGCCTTTGCCCGCCTGGAAAAGCAGACCCGTGACTTCGCATCGCTGACCTTCAAGGCCGATCCGGCTGCGGTCAAGGTCAGCGACGAAGAGATCAAGGCGCACTACGACCAGCACGCCAAGGAGTTCATGTCGCCTGACCAGGTGGTGATCGACTACATCGAACTGAAGAAGTCGGCGTTCTTCGACCAGGTCAAGGTGACCGACGAGGAACTCAAGGCCCAGTACGAGAAGGAAATCGCCAACCTCGCCGAGCAGCGCCATGCGGCGCACATCCTCATCGAGGTCAACGACAAGGTCACCGACGCCCAGGCCAAAGCCCGCGCCGAAGAGATCGAGCAGCGCCTGGCCAAAGGTGAAGACTTTGCCGCACTGGCCAAGGAGTTCTCCCAGGATCCAGGTTCGGCCAATAGCGGTGGTGACCTCGGCTTCGCCGGCCCGGGGGTCTACGACCCGGCGTTCGAAGATGCCCTGTACACGCTGCAAAATGGCCAGGTATCGGCGCCGGTACGCACCGAGTTCGGCTACCACCTGATCAAGCTGCTGGGCGTGCAGGCGCCGGAAGTGCCAAGCTTCGCCAGCCTCAAGGACAAGCTGACCCGCGATCTGAAAACCCCGCTGGTCGAGCAGCGTTACGTCGACGCCAGCAAGCAGCTGCAGGATGCCGCCTACGAGGCTTCCGACCTGGGCCAGCCGGCTCAGGACCTGAACCTGAAAGTGCACACCTCTGCAGCCTTCGGCCGCGAGGGTGGTGAAGGCATCACTGCCAACCGTTCGGTGGTGCAGGCGGCGTTCTCCGAAGAAGTGCTGGATGAGGCTGCCAACAGCACCGCCATCGAGCTCGACCCGGAGACCACCGTGGTGCTGCGCGTCAAGGAGCACCGCAAGCCTGAGCAACTGCCGCTGGAAGCCGTGGCCAGCAGCATCCGCGAACACCTGGCCAAGGAGAAGGCGACAGCCGAGCTCAAGGCCAAGGCGGACAAGCTGATTGCCGGCCTGCGTGATGGCTCCATCGCACCAGGTAGCGTGCACGAAGGGCAGGGTTGGAAGGCTTATGAAGCCGTCACCCGGGGCGAGGACGGTATCGACCCGGCCGAACTGCAGGCGCTGTTCCGCCTGAACAAGCCGCAAGCCAAGGACAAGCCGGTGTACGGCAGCGTCGTGCTGCGTGACGGTAGCCTGGTGGTGTTGCAGCTCAAGGGTGTCAACGAAGGCGCAACCGCCACCGACGAAGAGAAGCAGCAGATCCGCCGCTACCTCGCGTCGCGTGCTGGCCAGCAAGACTTTGCGGCCTTCCGCAAACAGCTGGAAGCCAATGCGGACATCACCCGTTACTAAGGTGATCGTTGCATGAAGAAGCAGGCCGCCCAGTGCGGCCTGTTTCGTTTCTGTCGCCAGTGCAGGCTGGCTCTAGCGTTTCACCCCTTCATAACTGTCCAGCGTATCCCGCGCAATCTCCCGCCCCAGGGCAATCAGCTCCGGTGCCTTGTAGAACTCGAAAAACCGGCACACGCGCTTGGGCACGTTGATCAGCACATCCGGTGGATAGCCGGCAATCTTGTACTGCGCAAGCGAGGTCTGCATGACCTCGAAGCTCTGGTTGATCAGGTCCAGCAGTGAGGCGGGCCCGACGTTGTCGATGATGAACGAGCCGGTCGCCGATTTCGGCGCGCCCTCGCGCTCGGGTGCCGCCGCCGGCTGCTGAGTGTCCGGGTCGGTGGCATCGCTCAACCAGGGGCTGGGCGGTGCCAGCCCTTCGGCGACGATTTCCTGTTCGATGCGAATCAGTTCCTCTGCCGGCTTGCGCCGGAACGGCAAGCGCGAACCCAGCGAGCTGAGCAAGGCATCGAAGCGCATCTTGAACGCCGCCGGGCGTTCGATCACCGGCAGCTGATACTGCTTCTGGTTGGTGGCGTTGAGGTTGACCGCGATGATCAGGTCGCAATGGCTGGACACCACCGGCACGATCGGCAACGGGTTGAGGATGCCGCCGTCGACCAGCATGCGGTTGCCTTGCATGACCGGCGTGAACAGGCTGGGAATGGCTGCCGAGGCACGCATGGCCTGGTGCAGGCAGCCTTCCTGGAACCAGATTTCCTGCTGGTTGGTAAGGTCGGTTGCAACCGCCGTGTAGGGAATGCGCAGTTGCTCGATGTTGATCTCGCCGACGATCTTGCGGATCTGCCCGAACACCTTGTCGCCGCGGATGGCGCCAAGGCGAAAACTGACATCGACCAGGCGCAGTACATCCAGATAGTCGAGGCTCTCGATCCAGTTGCGGTAATGCTCCAGTTTGCCCGCGGCATAGATGCCGCCAATCACCGCGCCCATGGAGCAGCCCGCTACGCAGGCAATGTCATAGCCGCGTCGCTCGATTTCTTCGATCACGCCAATGTGTGCATACCCCCGGGCACCGCCCGACCCCAGTACCAGTGCAACGCGTTTACTCATGAACATTCCCCGGCCAGTGCAACCATGGTCCTACAATGCACCTATCGCCACCTGTGCTTCAATGTAGATCGCACTGAGCTACTGTGATAATGCTGGCCAAGTGAAGCAGCCGATCAGGGCACTTTTCAACAGCAGGGGCGTCAAATCGCCAACTTTTTACCTTTGAGGTGTCACCGATGAAAGCTTGGATCTGCCTTCCACTGATTGCCTTGGCCCTTGCTGGCTGTGCGGGCAAGACGGCCTACCGGGACAGTTGCGCAACCCAGCTGGATGCCGCCTGGAAGGAGCTGGACCTGGCCAAGTCCGAAGGCTTTGCCGGTGCCGTGAGTTACTCCAAGGCGTTGTCGCTGTTGACCGGGGCCAAGACCCAGCAGCAGTTCGAAGGTTACGAAAGCTGTACCCGCAAGGCCGAGAAGGCGCGTTTCTACATTCGTGAATCGCGCGCCGGGCGCTGACCAAGGAGCGTCTGATGTCTGCCATGCTCGATCACGTGGTTGCCCAGGTACTGGCCCTGCAAGTCCGTCTGCTGGCCTGCAGGGAGCGCCTGGCCGCCGATACTGACAGCGAGGCCTTGCACGATCTGCGCACCACCCTGCGGCGCCTGCGCAGCCTGCTGCGGCCATTGCGCGGGTTGCCCGGGGTGGAGCAGTTGGAGGAAGCCGCCAGTTCGCTGGGTACCCTGACCACGCCGTTGCGTGACCGCGAGGTGCTCGCGGCCGAGCTACTGGGGCGTGGTTACACCGGAGCCGGACAGCGACGCCTGGAAGGGCGTGGCAGGACCTTTGCCAGTGTTGCTGCCAGCCCCCAACTTACCAAGGTGCTGGCAATCGTCGACGCGTTTCCGCTGTTCCTGCGTGCGGCGGGCCGCGAGGGCTTGGTCAAGTCACTCGACAAGCGTATCGACAAACGCCTGGTCAAGCAGTGGCGCAAATTGCACCACGCCTTGCAGGACCCGGCCCACGATCGCCACCGCTTGCGGTTGTTGATCAAGCGCGCGCGTTATGGTGATGAGGCCTACCCGCAGCTCGACCATGCCGGCAATAAGCTGCAGCGATTACTGAAAAAGGCTCAGGGTGACCTGGGTGACTGGCATGACCGCCTGCAATGGTTGCTGCAAGTGCGCGACCATGCCGACCTGGCGCCGTGCAAAGTGGCCTGGGAGCGAGAACTGCACGAAGCCGAGCGTCAGTCGGATGTGACGCTGGATGCCCTGCAGCAGGCACTGGCGCGGCGCCAGCCCGACAAATGACCGATATGCGGGCTGATCGCCAGGCGTTTGCTGGCTAGGATGGGCAGACCTTTTTCGCTGCAGGCAGGAGCCGGCCTATGAACTTCAATCAACTGCTCGACGCCGTGCGCGCCAACCCCGAGTCGGTCAGCGTTCCACCCAGCTGGGCTCAGGGCCGGGCGGCCTTTGGCGGGCTGATGGCGGCCATGGTCTATGAAGCCATGCGCCTGAAACTCTCCGACAGCCGCCCTGTGCGCTCGCTGGCCATCAGTTTCGTGGCGCCGGCTGCGGCCGATGTGCCAATCCGTTTCGAGGTGGAGGTGCTGCGTGAAGGCAAGGCGGTCAGTACCTTGCTGGGCCGCGCCGTTCAGGAAGGCCAGGTGGTGACCCTGGTACAGGGTAACTTCGGGGCAGGGCGGCCTTCCACGGTTGAGGTACCGGCGCTGCCGGCCATGGACATGAAAGCCCTCGACGAGGCGGCCCCCGAACTGCCCTATATCAAAGGCGTAACCCCGGAGTTCATGCGGCATGTGGCGTTACGCTGGGCGGTGGGCGGGTTACCATTCAGTGGCAATCAGTCGCGCAAGATGGGCGGCTGGGTGCGCTTGCGCGACGTAGCCGAGGAACAGGTCACGGAGGCCCACCTGCTGGCGCTGGTCGATGCCTGGCCGCCGAGCCTGATGCCATTTCTGAAGCAGCCTGCGGCGGGCAGCACACTGACCTGGACCATCGAGTTCATCCAGCCCACGCCGACGCTGTCCACACTGGACTGGTGCCGTTATTGCGTAGAAACGGAGCATGCGCGAGACGGCTATGGACATGCTGCAGCAGCCCTGTGGACGGCCGAGGGCGAGTTGCTGGCCTTGAGCCGGCAGACTGTGACCGTATTTGCCTGAGCCCGCTACTGCTGCAGTCAATCGCGGTGCTTGTGCCGCTCCCGCCAGGCTTTCCACCAGCTCCCGCTCAGCACGAAGCGCGGAAAGGTGATGAACTGCTCGGTCAGCAGCCGCTTCACGGCGTCCTGGCGATTGGCGAACGGCTCGGGCTGCTCGGCCTCCAGGCGATGACCGTGGCGCTGCAGGCCCAGGCCGGCGATCAGGGCGATGATGCCAACGGCCAGTTGGCCCAGATCGAGGCCGAACAGACCGGACAGCACCAGCAACGCACCCAGGATGAACAGTGGCACGGCAATCAGGTGCAATACCAGGTTGGCCGGGTGACGGTGATTATGGTGGTAGCCGCGCCATTGCCAGGCGCGCAGGTTGGGCAGGCGTTTGCTCATGGGCATATCCTCTCGGTCATGCCCAAAGCTTAGTGCTGCCGCCGGCCTGGGGCCAATCAAGCCGGCCTATCGCGACTATAGCTTGAGCTGGCCAATGACTTTGTTCAGCTGTCCCGCCAAGGTCGCCAGTTCGCTGCTGGTGTTTGCCGAGCCCACCGTCTGCTGCACGGTCTGCTCGGTCACGTCGCGAATACTCACCACGGCGCGGTTCATTTCCTCGGCCACCTGGCTTTGTTGCTCGGCGGCCACGGCAATCTGGGTATTGCTTTCGCGCATCTGGGCCACCGCGCCGGTGATTTCAGCCAGCGCTGCACCGGCTTCCTGGGCCTGCCTGACGCAGTCGTCAGCCTTGTACGAGCTTTCCTGCATGAATTCCACCGCATCGCGGGTGCCCGACTGCAAGGCCGAGACCATTGTGGTGATCTCGTCGGTGGAGGTTTGCACGCGCCTGGCCAGGTTACGCACCTCATCGGCCACCACTGCAAAGCCGCGGCCCAGGTCACCGGCGCGCGCCGCTTCGATGGCGGCGTTGAGCGCCAACAGGTTGGTCTGTTCGGCGATGCTGTGGATCACGCTGACCACGCTGTTGATCTTCTGGCTGTCTTCGGCCAGCTGGCGAATCATTTCGGCGGTTTGCTGCACGCCGCTGGACAGCCCGGAAATCGAATCCTGCACCCGGCTGACGACCTCCTGGCCACTGCCTGCCAGGGTGTCAGCGGTTTGCGACAGGTCGCGGGTGGCGCCGGCGTGCTGGGCAATGTGGTGCACCGTCGCGGACATTTCGTTGATGGCTGTGGCGGCCTGGTCAGTCTCGCTCTGCTGGCCGAGCATGCCGTGGCGCACGTCGCTCATGCTGGCAGCCAGGCGTGCGGCGCCCGAGTCCAGTTGTGCTGCGGTGTGGGCGACGGTACTGACCACGCGGTGATAGGTGGCCTGCATGGCGTTGAACGCCCCGGCCATCTGGCCGACCTCGTCGCCACAGGCCAGGGGTACCCGGGCAGCCAGGTCACCGGTTTTTTCCACGTGCAGCATCACGTCCTTGAGGGTGTTGAGCTGGCTGAGCAGGAAGCGGATCAGCAGCTGCGAGGCGCCAAGCATGGCCAGCATCAGGATCAGCACGCACACCGCGTAGTTGCTGAAGCGCTTGAGGAAGACCTGGCGCAGGCTTGGCGACTGGGCCAGCACGGCGATTTGCTGATCACCGTTGCGTAGCACCTGCGCGCCGCGCAGCGGATTGTCGCCAAGGATCCAGGGGCCAGGCAGTTCGACCCAACCCTGGCCGTTACGCAGGGCGTCGAGGGCATTGCCGGCGAAGGTCGGCGTTTGCCCGGCGGACCATCGGATGACGTTGGCCGGCTGCGGCAGTGCTTGCCCAGCTGGCCAGGCCGCCAGCAGCTGGGCTTGTGCCGCCGCCTGTGCCTGGGCGGCTTCGGCGCGGGCGCGTTGCTCAAGGTGCACGGCGTAGAGCACCAGCAGCAAGGTCGTGACAAAGGCCACCGCGTTGACGGCCCAGAACTTGTACTTCAGGGAAACATTGCTAAGCCAGGCACCCATGGGCAGGTCTTCTCTGAGTTGAGCGGAAACAATATTGGCAAGGTGCCATCATTGTGCCTGTCCAATTCAGAGGCTTTGTTGATATGCATCAAAAGCTTGTAGGAACAACTGTCTTGCGCAAAATTTAAAAAGCGTGCGTGATCCCTGTGGGAGCGGGTTTACCCGCGAATGCGGTGGCGGCGGCAGCGGTGAACGGCCAGGAGAAACTGACCGCCGGGTCTGGCCCATTCGCGGGTGAACCCGCGTATGCAGGGCGGCTCAGATTTCAGATCTGGAAGAACGCCCGCGCAGTGGCAGTGGTATGCGCCGCCGTGTGCTCGATCGACTCACCCCGGTGCAAGGCCACCTCGCGCAACACCTCGGGCAGGAACGCCGGTTCATTGCGCCCGCTCTTCGGCTTGGGCCGCAGGCTACGCGGCAGCAGATAAGGCGCATCGCTCTCCAGCATCAGCCGCCCCTCGGCAATGTTGCCTACCAGCGGGTGCAGGTGGGTACCGCGGCGTTCGTCGCAGATCCAGCCGGTAATGCCGATATGCAGGTCCATGTCCAGGTAGGCAAACAGCGCGTCGCGCTCACCGGTAAAGCAATGCACCACTGCGCCGGTCAGGTGATCACGGTACGCCTTGAGGATCGCCAGCAAGCGCTCGCTGGCGTCGCGTTCATGCAGGAACACCGGCAGGCGCAGTTCGGCCGCCAGGGCCAGCTGTGCTTCCAGAGCTTTTTCCTGCAGTGGGCGAGGGGAGAAGTCGCGGTTGAAATCCAGGCCGCATTCACCCACGGCGCGCACACGGGGTTCGTTCAACAGTTGCCGTAACCGGCCCTCACTGCCGGCATCCCAGGCCTTGGCATCGTGCGGGTGTACCCCCGCCGTGGCGAACAGGTGCGCGCCGCACGGATCCAGTTGCTGGCACAGTTCCAGCGCCTGTTCGCTGACGTCCAGGCTGGTGCCCGTAAGCACCATTTGCGTTACCCCGGCTTCGAGCGCGCGCTCGACGATAGCCGCCTGTTGGTCGCGGAAACTGCTGTTGGTCAGGTTGACGCCGATATCGATCAGTTGCATGGTGCTACCTCGTGCCGCGGGGCGGCCAGCATAGCAAACATCTCGTTTTTCTGAAAAAACCAAGAACTTCATGCTGTTGCCGTGGTCTTTTACTGTCATTTATCACTTGGCGGTGCAAACCATGGATGCTGCCCACCGACCACGGACACGTTCTCCCATGCTGCGATGCTGGCTCATCTTGCTGCTCACGCTCGGGCTGGCCCTGACCGGTCCGGCCTATGCGCGCTTGCCAGGGCCGCAGCAGAACATTCCGCCTGCCAAGGTCCTTGACCTGCAACAGATCCGCACCAGCAAGGTGCTGCGGGTGCTGGTCAATCAGAGCCGCAACAGCTCGGGCGAGGTCAAGGGCGAGCCGGTGGGTGTCGAGTACTATCGCCTGCGCGCACTGGAACATTACCTGAACGCCCGCGCCGAGGATGGCCAGCATATCCAGCTGAAACTCATTCCGCGGGCCAAGGAGCAGTTGCTGGGCGCCTTGCAACGGGGCGAGGGTGACCTGGCTGCGCCAGGCGAGCTGCTCGACCCCAGCGTGGTGCGCGGCGTCAGCAGCACTGCGCCGATACTCGACCAGGTGCCGTTGATGCTGGTGGGGCGTAAAGGTGAACGTAGCTTCAGCAAGGTTGAACAGCTGTCCGGGCGTACCGTGGCCCTGACCAGCGCCAGCGCCGCCGGCCCGCTGATCCAGCAGGTCAACCAGCAGCTGGCGCTGCGCAAGCGTGCGCCGATCAAGGTGGAGTGGGTGGACTCGACGCTGGCAGTAGAGGATGTGCTGGAGATGGTGCAGGCCGGCATCTATCACCTGACTGTGGTCGAGCAGCCGATCGCCCGGCGCTGGGCGCGGGTCATGCCGCGCCTGCGCCTGGACAGCCGCGTGCACCTTGGGGCGCCGCAGGCCATGCGCTGGTATGTGGGAAAAGATGCGCCGCAATTGCTCGCCAGCGTTGATCGCTTCCTCAAGGGCTATCGTGCGCCGGACAATCAGGACGCTGCATTCGAGCGCATCTACCGCCGCCAGTATCGGGTGCACAACCCTTTGGCCAGCAAGGACCGCCAGCGCTTGGCATCGGTGCGTGCGGTGCTGCAGAAGCATGGCGCGGCGCAGCAGATCGACTGGCTCAACCTGGCTGCGCTGGCCTTCAAGGAGTCGACGCTCAACCCTGCTGCGCGCGGCAGTGGTGGGGCCCATGGCCTGATGCAGATCACCCCGTCTGCAGCCCAGCGCGTGGGCGTGAGCAACACCGCCACGGTAGATGGCAATGTCCAGGCCAGCGCCCGCTACCTGGCCCTGATCCGGCGCAAGTTCTTTGCCAGCCCCAGGATCAACGAGCGTGAGCGCATGGCCTTTGTGCTGGCGGCCTACAACCTTGGCCCTGAGCGCGTTCAGGCCATGCGCGCCGAAGCGCGGCGGCGCGGCCTCAACGGTAACCAGTGGTTCTTCCAGACCGAGCGCGTTGCCATGGAGCAGGTGGGCATGGGACCGGTCAATTTCGTCAACAGCGTCAACAAGTACTTCTTGGCGTTCAATCGCGAGCGCGCCGTGCTGGAGCGCGTAGCGAGGCGCTGACAAATCGATTTATTCGATTCTTATGTTAGATATTTCGCGATTTTCATATCTGACTAATCGATTATCATGACGTCCATTCCAACACAGACTCTCCGTTTCAAGGACGCTTTGACATGAACAACGCTACCCTCAACGCCCTTTTCTCTACCCGTGCTGGCGCTGGCCTCAGTTTTATCCGCATCCTGGTTGGCCTGATCTTCATGGCGCATGGTGCACAAAAGCTGTTCGGCCTGTTCGGGGGCTACGGCCTGGAAGGCACCGGCCAGTGGATGGAAAGCATTGGCCTGGCCCCGGGCTACCTGATGGCGCTGCTGTCTGGCAGTGCCGAATTCTTCGGCGGCGTGGCTCTGGTGATCGGTTTGCTGGCGCGCCCGGCGGCCCTGGCCCTGAGTGCCACCCTGGTGGTGGCGATTTTCTCCGTGCACATCGGCAATGGCCTGTTCATGTCCAACAATGGCTATGAATTCGCCCTGGCCCTGCTGGCCGGCACCGTCGCGGTCATGATCGAAGGGGCAGGGCGCTTCTCGCTGGACCGCCTGATCGCCCGTTGATGAGCTGCAAGTCATAGCTGCAAGCCCCAAGCGAGAGCTGGCCGCGTGTTGCCCGCTCTTGCTTTGTGCTTGCAGCTTGTAGCTTGCAACTTGCAGCTCCTCGCTCTAGCATACCGCCTGCGCCGATTTAAACAGCTACTTGCGGGGCGCAGGATGGCCCTCCCAAGGTCTCCGAAATACCGCTAAAGCGCTGGTTCGGTGACGCCTCCCACCGCTGCCCAGCGGGATTCGCGAGGCGGAGAGAAGCACCATGAGTTGCCCACGTACCAGTGTCTGTTTGAGCCCTTTGCCTGCCAGCCAGGCGTCCCGCACACCGCGCATCCTGCTCGGCGGCCAGCATCAGCCCACCCTTTTGCGTCACCTCGAAGGTCTGTCCCGGCGCAAGGGCCAGGCGCGTGCATTCCTGATCCAGTTCGCCGATGCCTGCTGCCACCTTGCGCAGTACGGCAATGACCGTTTTGACCTGGCGGTGATCCAGGCCCCGGCGCCGGAGGTGGCCGCCGATGTCATCGGTCATCTGACCCGCATTGCGCGCCAAGGCCTGATCACCCGCCCCTGAGGAGCGCGCCGTTGAGCACCAATATCATCACCACCGCAGGCCATGAGGCGCTGAAGAAAGAGCTGGACCACCTGTGGCGGGTGTATCGCCCGGAAATCACCCAGAAGGTCGCCTGGGCGGCGTCGCTGGGTGATCGCAGCGAGAACGCCGACTACCAGTACAACAAGAAGCTGCTGCGCGAAATCGACCGCCGGGTACGTTACTTGCGCAAGCGTCTCGAGGACGTGAAGGTGGTTGCCTATTCGCCGCAGCAGGAGGGCAAGGTGTTTTTCGGTGCCTGGGTAGAGATCGAGAACGACGAGGGCGATACCAAGAAGTTTCGCATCGTCGGCTATGACGAGATTCACGGGCGCAACGACTACATCTCGATCGACTCGCCCATGGCCCGTGCCTTGCTGAAGAAGGCGGAGGGCGATGAGGTGGTGGTGCAGACGCCTACCGGTGAAGCAACCTGGTATGTGAGCGGCGTCAGTTACGATCAGTGAATTGATGCCGCCTGTGACGGCCTGTTCGCCGGCACAGGCAGCCCTCAACTTTCCCGCAACACCGCCAGCGGGCTGGCATTCAGCGCCCGTCGCGTGCCCAGCACCCCCGCACCACCCACCAGCAGCGCTCCTGCCAATGGCAGTACCAGCAACCACGGATGTGGGCTCCATTGCAGGTCGAAGGCATAGCGGTACAGCACCAGGGTAATCAGCTCACAGCCCACGGCAGCCAACAGCCCGCTGGCCGCGCCCAGCAAACCGAACTCGATACGCCTGGCCTTGACCAGCAATGGCCGTGCCGCCCCCAGCGCGCGCAACAGTGCGCCCTGGCGAATGCGTTCGTCCAGCGTTGCCTGGAGGCCGGCGAACAGCACCGCCAGCCCGGCCGCCAGCACGAACAGCAATACGTATTCGACGGCCAACGTCACCTGGGCGAGGATGCTGCGCAACTGATCGAGCAGCGCATCCACTTGCAGAATGGTCACCGCCGGGAACGCCCGCGACAGCGCCACCACGTCCACGTCATGCCCCGGCGCCAGGTAGAAGCTGGTCAGGTAGGTGGTCGGCAGCCCCTGCAGCGTGCCGGGCTGGAAGATCATGTAAAAGTTCGGCTGGAAGCTGTCCCAGTGCACGCTGCGCAGACTGCTGACCCGTGCCTGGCGTTGCTGGCCGCCGATGTCGAAAGTCAGCACGTCACCCAGCTGGACTTCAAGGCTGCGGGCCAGCTCCGCCTCTACCGACACACCGGGAGTCTCCTCGCCTGATGGCAGCGCCTGCCACCAGTTGCCGGCGGTGAGGGCGTTGCCAGCCGGCAGCTCGGCGGCCCAGGTCAGGCTGAGGTCGCGCTGCACCGCGCGCTCGCCCGCCGAATCCTTGCTGACCAGCTGTTGCACCGGTTGATCGTTGATTTGCACCAGGCGGCCGGGGGTTACCGGGTACAAGGGGGCGGAGGCGGCGTTGACCTGGTGCAGGCGCTGGGCAAACGGCTCGCGGTCATCCGGCAGAATGTTCAGGGCGAAGTGGTTGGGCGCATCCTTGGGTAGTTGCGCTTGCCAGGTGTCCAGCAGTTCGGCGCGCAGCAGGGCGACCAGTGCCATGGCCAGCAGGATCAGCCCGAAGGCGAGGGCCTGGCCGGCGGCGGCCGTAGGGTGGCGTAGCAGTTGGCCCAGCCCCAGGCGCCAGGCCAGTGGGGCGCCGGCCAACAGCTGGCGCAGGCTGCGCAAGCCGAGCAGCAGCAGCCCGCCGAGCAGCAGCGCGGCGACCAGGCCCCCCCCCAGCAGGGCGAAGGTGAGCAGCAGATCAAGGCTCAGGCGCCACATGATCAGGCCCAGGGCAAACAGGGCGGCGCCATACACCACCCAGCTGCTGGGCGGAATTGGCAGCAGGTCGCGGCGCAGCACCCGCAGCGGTGGTACTTGCCCCAGTGCGGCAATGGGCGGCAAGGCGAAGCCGGCCAGGGCCACCAGCCCGGTACCGATACCGGCCAGGGCGGGGACGATGCCGCCAGCGGG
>NZ_JABMCW010000280.1:0-7392 GCF_013179705.1 Pseudomonas sp. CM25
CTGTGGGCATGCTACTTCGTCGCCGCAACCGGCATGGGCTTTGTGTTCCCGGCGTTTTCGGCACTGGCGGCCAATGCCATGCAGGCTTCCGAACAAGGCGCCACCGCCGGCTCCATAGGCGCTGCCCAGGGCATGGGCGCGGTGATCGGGCCACTGGCCGGCACCCTGGTGTATGCCCTCGATCCGCGCTTGCCATTCCTGGCCGTGGCCGCGCTGTTGCTGCTGGTCGGGCTGTGGCCGATGCCGCGCAACCAGGCTGCCTGACAAGCGCAGCGCGCAAGCGTGCAGAGTGTGTTTTAATGCGCCTCGCTCATTATTCTTTACACCTCTGATTACAAGGCGGCTATGGACACGGGGACGCGACTCAAACTGGTGCGTGAACGCAACAACCTCTCCCAACGGGAACTGGCCCGCCGCAGCGGGCTGACCAATTCGACGATCTCGCAGATCGAGCAGAATCGCGTCAGCCCTTCGGTCAGCTCCCTGAAAAAGCTGCTCGAAGGCATTCCCATGAGCCTGGCGGAGTTCTTCAGCTTCGATGAGCCCGTGCGTGAAGAGCGTTTCGTGTTCCGCGGTGGCGAACAGCCAGACCTGGGCCGCAACGGCCTGCGCATGTTGCTGGTTGGCGCCAGTGTCGAAGGCCGGCAGATGCGCATGCTGCGCGAACTGTATGCACCCGGTGCCGACTCGGGCGAGCCGATCGTGCATGCCGAGGGCGAGGAATGCGGCCTGGTGACCCGGGGTACTGTCGAGCTGTGGGTCGATGGCCAGGTCAGCGTGCTCAGCTCGGGCGATGGCTACTACATCCCCACTACCCTGCCGCACAGCTTCAAGAACATTGGCCCGGACGAGGCCGAAATCATCAGCGCCAACACCCCGGCGAACTTCTGACCTTGACCCGCACGGGCTCGTTGAACACCCGGGCTGTGTACCAGTGCCTGCGCGATGCCGCCCTGGGCGTGCATCACCTTGAGGTTGGTGCTCGCCGCGAGGGCGGCCTGGTCGATGTCGTCATCCACGCTTGGCAACTCACCCTGGCCCTGGATGCAGAGGGCCTGGCGCAGTGCGTTCACTGCCTGGCCGCCGACGGCGAGCAGGCCGACCTCGGCGACTGGCACCGCTATGGCAGCAACCCGGTCGACCTGCTAAGCCTGTGGGAGCGCACTCAGCTGGAGAGGCTGCTGGCGCCCTGAGCCAACGCTTGCTCGACAAAGTCCAGACGGTCCTGGCCGAAGAACATCTCGTCGCCAACAAAGCAGGTTGGCGCGCCGAACACCCCGCGTGCCACTGCTGCCTCGGTGGCCTGCCTGAGTGCAACCTTCACTTCATCATCCGCAGCCAGCGCATGAAATACCTGCGGGTCGAAGCCGCCCTGAACAAGCGTTTCGTCCAGCACGCCGATGTCGCTCAAATTGCGGCACTGCGCAAACAGCCCATTGAACAGCACGGCGAGCAGCGCCTCGAGGCGCTCCGGGGAACGCATCTGGGTGCCCATCACCCCGCGCATCAGGGTCAAGGTGTTGACCGGGAATCCTGGCGGCAATCCGTAAGCCACCCCATAACGCGCAGCAAAGCGCGACAGGTCGATGAACATGTAGCGCCCCTTGGCCGGTATCAGAGCCGGAGAGGCATTGCCGGTGGCCTGGAACACGCCGCCCAACAGCATCGGCCGGTAGTGCAACGTGGCACCTTGGCGGGCACACAGGCCGGGCAGCTGGGTCCAGGCCAGGTAACTGGCCGGGCTGCCCAGGTCAAAATGGAAATCGACAGTCTTGTGCATGGTTACGGTCCTTGCTGGGTGAAAAGGGGCTTACCAGCGCTCGATCCAGGGGCGCAGGTCCAGCTCGAAGGTCCAGGCGTCGCGCGGCTGGGCATGCAGGAACCAGTAGCTGTCGGCGATGTGCGCCGGGTCGAGGATGCCATCCTGGTCCTTGAGGGCGTAGCGCTCAGGGAAACTGTCACGGATGAAAGCAGTGTCGATGGCCCCGTCCACGACCACGTGCGCAACATGAATGTTCCGCGGCCCCAGTTCGCGCGCCATGCTCTGCGCCAGAGCGCGCAAGGCGTGCTTGGCACCGGCGAACGCGGCAAACCCTGCTGCACCACGGGTGCCTGCGGTGGCACCCGTGAACAGAAGCGTCCCGCGCTCGCGCTGGACCATGCGCCGGGCAACGGCCTGAGCGGTGAGGAAGCCGGCAAAGCAGGCCATTTCCCAGATCTTGAAATATTTACGCGGGGTTTCGTCGAGAATGCTGCAAGGCACATTGGCGCCGATATTGAATACAAACGCCTCGATCGGGCCGATGTCACGCTCGATGGTTTCGACCAGGCTCGCCACATCTTCTTCGTTGCGCGCATCAGAGCCAAAGGCGTGGGCCTGGCCGCCAGCGGCGCGAATTTCCTCCACCAGCGGCTGCAGCTTGTCCGCCTGGCGCCGTGTCACGCAGGCGATGTAGCCCTCACGGGCAAAGCGCTTGGCGATCTCGCCCCCGGTAGCATCACCCGCACCGATCACCAGCACTACTTTTTGTTGTTCTGCCATGCTCACCCCCATTGGTGAATGATCGTTTAGTAAACGAACGCTATGTTAAGATTGCCTTCATCGTCAAGCCCGCCTGCCGAGGCATATGAATGCGCTACTCCAACCAACACAAGCAGCAGACCCGCGAACGCCTCCTGGCCAGCAGCGGCGCGCTGGCCAAACGCGGGGGTTTTTCCAGCACCGGCGTAGCCGGGTTGATGAAGGCCATTGGCCTGACCGGCGGCGCCTTTTACAACCACTTCCCCTCCAAGGACGACCTGTTCACTGAGGTGGTCAGGCAGGAGCTGTGCAACAGCCCGCTGGCACGCCTGGCCACCCAGGGCGCCAGCCGTGAACGTCTGGGCCGTTGCCTGCAGCAGTACCTGAGCCTGGCCCACCTGCACAACGCCGAAGGTGGCTGCCCACTGCCGCCGCTGGGGGTGGAGATCGCGCGGGCCGAAGTACCCATGCGCGAAGTGGCCGAGCACTGGTTGGTGCAGCTGCACCAGGCCTGGAGCGCAACGCTGGAGGATGAACAACTGGCCTGGGTGTTGATCAGCCAGTGCGTCGGCGCCTTGCTGATCGGGCGCATGCTGGCGAGCGAAAACGTGCAATCGCAGGTACTGGACGCCAGCCGCGCATATGTCGAAAAGGCCCTGCATGAAGTGGATTAGTGTCGTGCTTGGCGCGCTGATGGCGTTACCCGCACTGGCCGAACAAACCTGTCCGCCAGGGCAGTACCAGGTGTGCCTGATGGGCTGTTTTTGTGCCCCGATCGATCCTGGGCAGGCCGGGCAGGTGCTCAAGGATGTCGAAGCCATGGCCTCGTCCAGCCTCACCTTTGCCTTGCGCCAGGCCCGCGATGAAGCGACGGCCAGCGGCGTGCAGCCGATCCCGTTGCATATACGGGCACAGCTCGAACCCTGGTATGACTTTGCGGTGCTCGACGCGGTGCGTTATCGGGTCGGTGACGAACAGCAGATGAGTGCAGCCAATGTGATGTTGCAAAACCCCGACGTGAATGCCGTGACGTTGATCGACACGATCATCTTCCGCCGCGGCAGCGATGCCGAGGACAATGTGGCCTTATGGGCGCACGAGCTCAAGCATGTGCAGCAGTATCAGGCGCTGGGCGTGGACGAGTTCGCCCGGCGCTACACGCGCAACTACGACGAGCTTGAAGCGCCGGCCTATAAAGTCGAGGCCGAGGTGGCGAAGGCGCTGCGCGAGCGCGGCTCAGGGCAGGCCAGATAAGAATGGGCTGCTGCGGCAGCCCTCCCCCCGTCAGGACCGCGCCGACATCTGTTCCGCCCCCTCCTCCCGGCTGGCATACCGCTGCGCCAGTACCGCACAAACCATCAGCTGAATCTGGTGGAACAGCATCAACGGCAGGATCATGGCACCAATGCCACTGCCCACGAACAGCACCTGGGCCATCGGCACACCAGTCGCCAGGCTTTTCTTCGAGCCGGCAAACAGGATGGTAATGCGGTCCTCCAGATCAAAGCCCAGCGCCTTGCCCAGCAGGCGGGTGCCGAACAACACCACCGCCAGCAGGATCCCGCACACGGCAAACAACCCGGCGAGGTGCTGTGGCGATACGGTGTGCCACAGCCCGGTGACCACCGCCTCGCTGAACGCGGTGTAAACCACCAGCAGGATCGACCCTTGGTCGACCACCTTGAGCCAGCGGGCATTGCGCTTGACCCAGGCGCCAATCCAGCGCCGCGCAATCTGCCCGGCCACGAATGGCACCAGCAGCTGCAAGGTGATCTTCAGCACCGCATCCAGACCGGAGCCGGTATCACCGCTGGCGCCCAGCAGCATCACCACCAGCAACGGCGTCAGGAAAATGCCCAGCAAACTGGACGCCGCAGCACTGCAGATGGCCGCCGGCACGTTACCGCGGGCCAGCGAGGTGAAAGCGATGGCTGACTGCACGGTGGCCGGCAAGGCACACAGGTAGAGCACGCCCAGGTAAAGCTCGTTGCCCACCAGCGGCACGAATAGCGGCTTGAAAGCCAGGCCCAGCAGCGGGAACATGACGAAGGTGCAGGAGAACACCAGCAGGTGCAGGCGCCAGTGCCCGGCACCGGCAATGATCGCCTCGCGCGACAGCTTGGCGCCATGCAGGAAGAACAGCAGGCCGATGGCCAGGTTGGTCAGCCAGCCGAAGTACACCGCGCCGTCGCCCGAGCACGGCAGCACCGTGGCAATCAGCACCACCCCGAGCAAGGCCAGGGTGAAATTGTCGAATAACATGCGCAAATACTTCATCACTGCTTCCGTCTTGTCATTGTGCAAGGGCAGACGATAAGGTTTTCGGCTTTGCGCCGCTAACGCCGGAACCCCCACCGGTATCGCTCAACGGACACGTTCCCGTAAAGGACCCGCCCATGCCCCCTCCTCGCCTGGCCGCACTTGCCGCTGCCATCACCCTCACCCTCGGCCAAGCCACTGCCCGGGCCGACGACCAGTTGCAGGCCAAGGTCGACCAGGTCATCCGCCCGCTGATGCAAGCGCAGGGCATCACCGGCATGGCCGTGGCTATCTACGCCCGCGACCATGCGCATTACTTCAGCTATGGCGTGGCCAGCAAGGCCGACAACGTGCCAGTCAGCCGGGACACGCTGTTCGAGATCGGCTCGCTGAGCAAGACCTACACCGCCACCCTTGCCGCGCTGGCCAGTGCCGAGGGCAAGCTGGACCTCGCTGCCCCGGCCAAGCGTTATCACCCGGCACTGGCCGGGGCGCCCATCGGTGATGCCAGCGTGCTGGACCTGGGCGCCTACAGTGCCGACTGCCTGCCCCTGCAATTCCCGGATGCCGTGCAGACGCCACAGCAGGTGGTCGACTTCTTCCGTCACTGGCAGCCCCGTGCCCAGCCCGGCACCCGGCGCTGCTATTCCAACCCCAGCCTGGGTTTGTTTGGCGACCTTGCTGCCCGCGCGCAGCACCAGGGGTTTTCCACCCTGATGAGCGAAGGCCTGCTGGCGAAAATGGGCCTGGAAAGCACCTACCTGGATGTCCCGGCCAGCGCCGAGGGGCTGTATGCCCAAGGCTATGACGCCGCCGACAAACCCGTACGCGTGGGCCCCGGCCCCTACGCCGATGAGGCTTACGGGATCAAGACCAGCGCCAGCGACCTGCTGCGCTACGTGCGCCTGCACATGCAGCCTGAGGGCCTGCCCCCAGCGCTGGCAAAAGCCACCGCCATCACCCAGCAAGGCTACTTCCAGGTGGGGCCGATGACTCAAGGCCTGGGCTGGGAGCGCTACCCCTACCCCGTCACCCTGTCTACCCTCGAAGCGGGCAACAGCGTCCAGATGATTCGCGAACCGCAGGCCACCACGCGGCTGCAACCAGCCCTGCCCGTGCTGCCTGCCGCCTGGTACAACAAGACTGGCGCCACTAACGGTTTCGGTGCCTACGCCGCGTTTGTGCCATCCGAGCAGTTGGCAATCGTATTGCTGGCCAATCGAAATTACCCCAACGAAGCCCGGATACGCGCAGCGTTCGAAATACTCACAGGGCTGTAGTGCGGGGGCGATTGTCGGACAAATCGACAGAAATGTAGTGCCAGAAAATATTCACTACAAAATGGTTGACGCCGTTCATCGCGCTTGGGCATGATGAAGCCGTCTCCCTGATCGGGAGCGATGGCAAGGGTGTTCCAGACGGCTTGCGCGGTAACGCAGGCCGTCCGTGGAGAGGGAATCTGTCCAAAAGGCAGCGTGAGAAAGCCCCTGTTGCGATGCTGCTGTAGCAGCCTTGGTAGTGCGCTACATCGTGTTGGCGCCAACTGTGAAAATCACCTAAGAATGGGTAATGGGGGCTTTATGATGAACTTGAACGACAAACCGACGATCGACCAATTGGCCCAACTGTTCGCTGGACGCAAGGACAGCCTTGACGACCACCTGCTGTGGGTCAGCCAAACCGGTGAAGTGCGCCTCGACCGCCTGCCACCGAACACCGTCGAAGCTGAATTCGAAGAGCACCTGCCCAGCATGCGTGCACGCTTCAAGGTCTACCGCCGTGGGATGGGCTACGTCGGCAAGAAGGCAGCCGCCGACACCGAGTTCGTTGGCCGCGTGCTGCAGACCCTGCAACAGGAATGGCCCGCCGCCCGTGAGCAGCAGGCAGTCAAGGTGATCGAACCGCTCAACTGAGGGCTCTCACCTTTATCGAAGCCCGGCCGCACAGGCCGGGCTTTTTCATGCCCGGCGCCGGTGGCGGCGCGGCTCTGGCAAGGGCAAGGCGCCCGTTGCCATCGCCCGGGCGCGATCGACGCCCCATACCATGGCGCGGGTCATCGTCTCGCCTGGCCGTGCAGGGTAGTACTCTTCCAGCAACGCTCGCCCATCCCCGCCATACAACCCGAGGAACAACTGGGTGGCCCCCAGGCGCGAAAGCCGTACCTGCACGTCCAGCGTGGTGCCGTCGCTGAGTACTTCGTCGTGGCTGCGGCTATGCAGCTGGGCGTCGGCCCACTGCCAATAGGTATCTTCCCTGACTCGCATGAGCATTCAATCCTCCGTCGCTGCAATGCCACGCCAGCAAACCACAGCCTTGGCCGTTCGGCGAGCGCTACCCGGCAATACCATGAGGCGGATCAACGAACCGCAACAAAAACCCCGCCATCGGGCGGGGTTGGGCTGGGGCGGGGTCACTTCTTCAACGGCACCCGCGGCATGAAGCGGCCTTTTTTGCTGCGCTGCAGGTGTGCAGGCTGGAGCTGTTCGGAATCATCCAGCGTCATGTGGGCGAACCCCAGGCGAAATGCCGCCTGGCCGCAACGCACTTGGCTGTTGATCGGGAACGCGTCGTTCAGGTCTTCGAAAAAGGATTCGCTCATGCCCTGTGTCCCT
>NZ_JABMCW010000281.1:0-7352 GCF_013179705.1 Pseudomonas sp. CM25
TCGGCCGCCTCGGCGCCGCCGATGATGATGCGCTCCGGGCGCATGCAGTCGTCCACCGCAGAGCCTTCCTTGAGGAACTCGGGGTTGCTGATGACCTGAAAGCGGCTGGTGTCGGCCACGGCCTGGGCAATGCGCGCCTTGATGCGGTGCACCGTGCCGACCGGTGCCGTGGACTTGTTGACGATGACCTTGGGGCCGGTGGCATGTTCGAGGATGCAGTCGACCACGGCAAACACGTGCTTCAGGTCGGCGCTGCCATCGGCGTGGGGCGGGGTGCCCACCGCGATGAACTGCAGCCTGGCGTGGTTGGCTGCCTGTGCGGCGTCGGTGGTGAAGCGCAAGCGACCGCAGGCCAGGCTGTTCTCCAGCATCGGCGCCAGGCCGGGCTCGAAGATCGGGCACTGGCCTTCATTGAGTGCAGCGACCCGCTCGGCGTCGACATCCATGCACAACACCGAGTGCCCCACCTGCGCCAGGCACACTGCCTGGGTCAGGCCGACATAGCCGGTACCGAAAACCGTGACTTTCATCTGACAGCTCCTTGATAGGAAAGCTGAAAAAAAATGTCACAGTCTTGTTTAGATATTGTTACCTGCGCAGGTCATCGCCCTGTGCCGAATCAGTTTGCGCATGTAGATCGAGGATTGTGCGTGTGTAGTCCAAATCGCGGATGTGCGCCCTGGAGACATCTAAACTTACGAATGGCTCGCTACCTTGCTGAACCAGCGCGCCATTCCATCCAATCGACCACCGTCACCCCGGAGCGGATGTCCCTCGCTGGCGATGGCCTTCTTGCAGAGGAGGGCAGGTCATGGACGAGGCACGGCTTCACGACTTCATGGGCAAGCTGGTGGGCGACATGGGCGCGGCGGCGACCCTGGCCAATGTCATTCTGGGCGACGAACTGGGGCTTTATCGGGCCATGGCCGACAGCCAGCCGACCAGCCCCGAGGCGCTGGCGGCAAAGACCGGCTGCCACCCGCGGCTGGTGCGCGAATGGCTGAACGCCCAAGCGGCGGCCGGCTACATGGTGCATGACAAGGGCCGGTTCGTGCTGCCCGAAGAGCAGGCCATGGCGCTGGCGCTGGAGGATTCCCCGGCTTACATGGCCGGCGGCGCAGCGGTGGTGGCGGCATTGTTCCACGACAAGGACAAGCTGGTGGCGGCCATGCGCGGCGATGGCGGGTTGGCCTGGGGCGACCATCACCCCTGCATGTTCAGCGGTACCGAACGGTTCTTCCGGCCGGGCTACCGCACGTTCCTGGTCAGCGAATGGCTGCCCGCGCTGGAGGGCGTAGTGGCCAGGCTGCAGGCCGGCGCCAAGGTGGCAGATGTGGGGTGCGGGCACGGTGCCTCGACCCTGGTGATGGCCCAGGCGTTTCCGGCTTCGACCTTTGTCGGTTATGACTACCATGGGCCTTCGATCACCACTGCCAACCAGCGGGCGCGAGAGGCGGGATTGACGGGCCGGGTCAGCTTCCAGCAAGCCAGCGCAAAGGACTACCCGGGGCATGATCACGACCTGGTGTGTTTCTTCGATTGCCTGCACGACATGGGCGACCCGGTGGGGGCGGCCAGGCATGCTTACCGGGCGCTCAAGGCGGACGGCACGGTGATGCTGGTGGAACCTTATGCCGAGGATTCACTGGACGGCAACCTGACGCCGGTCGGGCGGTTGTTCTATGCGGCGTCAACGTTTATCTGCACGCCGAACTCGCTGTCGCAGGAGGTGGGGCTTGGGCTGGGTGCGCAGGCCGGGGAGGCAAGATTGCGGGCAGTGTTCGAGGAGGCGGGCTTCAGGCGGTTTCGGCGGGCGACGCAGACGCCCTTCAACCTCATCCTGGAAGCGCGAAAGTAGCGGTCAGGCCAGCAACAACAGAAAGGGCGCCGCGATGGCGCCCTGTCTGTCTTGTTACTTAGGCTTCAGCGTCCCAGGGACGATCACCTTTTTCATCTTTGACGCGGGTCGGCAAGCCCATCACGTCCAGCGCCTTGAGGAACGGCTCGGCTGGCAGCTCCTCGACGTTGACCATGCGCTTGGCATCCCACTCACCACGCGCGACCAGCAGGGCTGCAGCCACTGGCGGTACGCCTGCGGTGTAGGAAATGCCCTGGCTGTCGGTCTCGGCGTAGGCTTCTTCGTGGTCGGCCACGTTGTAGATGAACACTTCGCGCGGCTGGCCATCCTTGGTGCCCTTGACCAGGTCACCGATGCAGGTCTTGCCGGTGTAGCCAGGGGCCAGGGAGGCCGGGTCTGGCAGCACGGCCTTGACCACTTTCAGCGGTACCACTTCCAGGCCTTCGGCGGTTTTCACCGGTTGCTCGCTGAGCAGGCCCAGGTTTTTCAGCACGGTGAACACATTGATGTAGTGCTCGCCGAAGCTCATCCAGAAACGCACGTTTGGCACGTTGAGGTTCTTCGAAATCGAGTGAACTTCATCGTGCCCGGTCAGGTACAGGTTCTGCGACCCTACCACGGGCAGGTCGTCGGTACGCTTGACCTCGAACATGCTGTTGCTGGTCCACTGGCTGTTCTGCCAGCTGTACACTTGCCCGGTGAACTCGCGGAAGTTGATTTCCGGGTCGAAGTTGGTAGCAAAGTACTTGCCATGCGAACCGGCATTGACGTCGAGAATGTCGATCGAATCAATGCTGTCGAAATACTGCTGCTGCGCCAGTTTGGCGTAGCTGTTCACCACACCCGGGTCGAATCCGACGCCGAGAATGGCGGTAATGTTCTTGGCCTGGCACTCTTCGAGGTGTTTCCACTCGTAGTTGCCGTACCACGGCGGGGTTTCGCAGATCTTGCCCGGCTCTTCGTGGATGGCGGTGTCCAGGTAGGCGACACCGGTATCGATGCAGGCACGCAGCACCGACATGTTGAGGAACGCGGAACCCACGTTGATCACGATCTGCGATTCGGTCTCGCGGATCAGTGCCTTGGTGGCCTCGACATCGAGGGCGTTGAGCGAGAAGGCCTGGATGTCGGCGGGTACCTTGAGGCTACCCTTGGCCTTGACGCTGTCGATGATGGCCTGGCATTTGGAGATGTTCCGTGACGCAATAGCGATACGACCCAGTTCGTCGTTATGCTGCGCGCACTTGTGGGCCACCACCTTGGCGACACCTCCTGCACCAATGATAAGAACGTTCTTCTTCAATTTATCCCTTGCTCCTTACTGAAAGCCGGTCTTACGACAGGCTGGAAACGTAGTCTTCAAAACCGAACTCGCGGACCACTTCGACGCTGCCGTCGAGTTGTTTGACCACAATGGAAGGCATCTTCAGACCGTTGAACCAGTTTTTCTTGACCATGGTGTAACCCGCGGTGTCGATGAACGACAGGCGGTCGCCGATGGCCAGCGGACGATCGAATTTGTACTCGCCGAAGATGTCACCGGCCAGGCACGATTTGCCGCAGACCATGTAGGTGTGCTCGCCGTCATTGGGGGCCATCTTGGCGTTGAGGCGGTAGATCAGCAGGTCGAGCAGGTGCGCTTCGATCGAGCTGTCGACCACGGCCAGGTGCTTGCCGTTGTACAGGGTGTCGAGCACGGTCACTTCCAGCGAGGCGCTGTTGGTGATGGCGGCTTCGCCGGGCTCCAGGTACACCTGCACGCCGTAGGTTTGCGAGAAAGCCTTGAGGCGCGCGCAGAACGCGTCGACCGCATAGTCTTCACCGGTGAAGTGGATGCCACCACCCAGGCTGACCCACTCGACCTTGTGCAGCAGGTGGCCGAAGCGCTCTTCGATGTGCGTGAGCATTTTGTCGAACAGGCTGAAGTCACCGTTCTCGCAGTTGTTGTGGAACATGAAGCCGGAGATCTGTTCGATCACCTTTTCGATCTTCTCCGGGTCCCACTCACCGAGGCGGCTGAACGGGCGGGCCGGGTCGGCCAGCAGGTAGTCGGAGCTGCTCACCTGCGGGTTGACACGCAAGCCGCGGACCTTGCCTTCGGACTGTTCGGCAAAGCGTTGCAGCTGGCCGATCGAGTTGAAGATGATCTTGTCGCAGTTCTCGAGCATTTCCTCGACCTCGTCGTCAGCCCACGCCACGCTGTAGGCGTGGGTTTCACCGGCGAACTTCTGGCGGCCGAGCTTGAGCTCGAAGAGGGAGGACGAGGTGGTGCCGTCCATGTACTGCTGCATCAGGTCGAATACCGACCAGGTCGCGAAGCACTTGAGTGCCAGCAGCGCCTTGGCGCCGGAGTGTTCACGCACGTAGGCGATCTTCTCCATGTTGCTGAGAAGCTTGGTTTTATCGATGAGGTAATACGGCGTCTTGATCATTTAAAGGCCCCCGGCCAGGCCGGCCAAAAAAAGGACACGCATTGTGCCTTCACTTGCCGCAGACCGAAAGGGTGCGATACGCATTTCGTCAGGGTTGACGACATTGCGAAGGGATTTTTCGGTTGCGGCGGGCTCAGTAGATCAGTGGCATGTGACTATCGTAATCATCGGAGAAGGACTGAATTGATGTGACGGATGGCACCGGCGCAGGCAACCTCAATCCGCCTGCAGCAACCACGCCTGAATCTGTTCCAGAGTCGCCGTAGCCCCGCCGCAGACCACCACCAGTACATTCTGGAAACTGCCCAGCCTGCTCGGGTCATAGGCCAAGGCCAACGCTGCCCCACAGGCCGGCTCGACCAGTACGCGGTGGTCCAGCAGGAACCGCTCGCAGGCCTCCAGCGCGGCGCGGTCGTTGACCAGGTGGCTGCGCACCGGATGCTGCTGCGTGCATGCCAGCGCCTGGTCAGCAACACGTTTGGCGCCCAACGACGTTGCCACCGAGGCGAGGCGCTCCAGCTCCACGGAATGCCCTGCCTGCATGGCCGCATGCAGCGACGCCGCCCCCGTGGTTTCGACCGCCAGTACCGGAACATCGTCCCAGCCATTGCGCCGCAGCCCTTCGACCACGCCGCTGAGCAAGCCGCCGCCGCCTACTGACAGCACCACGGCGTCCGGCTTCAGGCCGGCCTGGGCCACTTCATCCACCAGGCTGGCATGCCCGGCCCACAGCAGCGGGTCGTCGAACGGGTGAATGAAGGCGTCATTCGGGCCGACCAGGGTCTGGGCCAATGTGTTGGCCTCCTGCCAGGAGCTGCCATGTACCACCACTTTGGCGTCTTCGAGGCACAACAGCTGCCGGGCCCGCTCGGTAGTGGTCTCTGGCACCACCACGGTCACCGGCACGCCGAGCTTGCGCCCGGCATAGGCCACCGCCAGGCCGGCATTGCCCCCGGAAGATGACACGAAATGCTGTGCGCCACGCGCCTTGTGCACCTCGCAGGCGTGGCCCACACCCCGCAGCTTGAACGAGCCGCAGGGCTGCAGGGCATCGAGCTTGAGCCAGATGTTGCGACCAGCGGCCAGCGACAGCGGTCGGGATTCGATCAGGGGTGTGTGGATATGCAAGGTCATTGGCTGGCTCCGCGCAGTTGCTCTAGGTAGTTGTAAATGGTGTATCGGGTCACGCCGAGGGCGCTGGCGGCTTTTTCCACGCCGCCCTTGACGATGAACAGGCCACGCTCTTGCATCACCCGTACGGCCTCGACCTTGGCCTGCTTGTTCATGCGCCCCTGGCCACTTTGCAGGGAGGCCTGGATGATCTCGCTCATCAGCAGTTCCATGTCGGCGGGTTCGCTGGCAGCGGGCTCGGCGCCCAGTGGCTGGAACTGTTGTAGAAAATTCATGGCGGCGGCCAGGTCGGTGACGTCGGTGTTGACGCACAGGCTGGCGAAGGGGTGGCCGGTACTGTCGCGGAATATCGCCGTGGCGCTGCGCAGGGTACGGCCTTTGAGGGTGGTGGGGTAATCTGGCAGTACCACGGGCTCGCAGCCGCGCTGGTCCGCCGAGGCCTGCATCAGCGCCTTGAAGCCCTGGTCCTGCTCCGGGGCGGCAAGGATCGGGCTGCCGACGCTGCGGCCGGAAAGCTGGCCATTGACGATCGCCACCACGGAATGCTCCGGGTGGTCCAGGTCATGCAGGAGGATTTCCATGTTGCGTGCGGCAACGCTGCCCAAGGCCTGGATGGCGGCCTTGAGCACGGTGAGGGTGAGCTGGCGTTCTTCGTTGGGGGAAATGGGCATGACAAACCACAAAGTCAACGTTTTGTGTATTTTTACACATTAAGTTGAATTTTGCGATCTGTGTTGTTTTTGCCGACCTCATCGCCGGCAAGCCAGCTCCCACAGGGACCGCATGGCCTTAGGGCAATGCGATCGGTGTGGGAGCTGGCTTGCCGGCGATGGGCTGCGCAGCAGCCCCGATACTCAGCCCAGTGCCGGCGTGCGCGGCGGGACCATGCGGCGCGAGCCGGTCGCCTCAAAGGCGGCACCGAAGGTCAGTAGCGCATTGTCACTGTAGGCCCGCCCGGCAAAGGTCAGCCCGACCGGCATGCCGATATCGGCCATCACACCCATCGGTACCGTAACCGTCGGTACGCCCAGGTGGCGGATCGCCAGGTTGCCGTTGGCCACCCAGATACCGTTGCTCCAGGCGATATCCGCCGATGCCGGGTTGACGTCGGCATCCGCCGGGCCCACGTCGGCCACGGTGGGGAACAGCACCGCGTCCAGGCCAAGCTTGTCCATCCAGTCTTCCAGGTCCAGTTTGCGGGTGCGCTCCAGGCCGCGCAGGCCATCGGGCAGAGTCTCGATCTGGTCCCAGGTCTTCAGGCCGCGCTTGGCCATGTTGACGTATTCGTCCATGCCGGCGGCCAGGTCGTCTTCACGGTTAGGCAAGGTGCCGGGGTCGTGGGGGAAGATCTGCAGCCCGTCGACATCGGCCAGGCGGTTGAGCTTGGGGTCGTCGTTGGCACGAAGGAAATCGTCAAAGCCCCAGCCCGACAGCTCCCACAATTCGTCATGCAGGAATGCCTTGCTGACGATGCCGCGGTTGTACACGGTTGGCGCGCCCGGGCGGTCGCCTTCGCAGTTGGATACCAGCGGGAAGTCCACTTCCAGTACTTCGGCGCCGGCCGCTTCCAGGGCCTTGCGGGCCTGTTGCCACAGGTCGATCACCGTGGCACGGGTATTGATGCGCTGGCCGGTCGGGCCGCCGATGCCTGGTTTTTCCGAGGTGCCGGCTTCGACATCGGCATTGATGTACATGCGCGGTACGCCAAAGCGCTTGCCCTTGAGCGCGCTGGCATCCACTGCCAGTTCAAGATACGAAGCCGGGCGCACGGTGGAGGCCGCCGGAATCGGCACCCAAGGTTGCAGGCGCCACAGGTCGCCGCGCTTGTCGGCGTCATCGGCGACCACCACGTCGAGAATTTCCAGCAGATCGGCCATGGTGCGGGCATAAGGCACCACCACGTCCATGGTCGGGGTCAGCGGCCAGTTGCC
>NZ_JABMCW010000282.1:0-7239 GCF_013179705.1 Pseudomonas sp. CM25
CTTCGATCGGTAAATCATTCATGCCAGTTCACCCGATCACTGCCGGCCAGGCGGCGTGATTCAATACACTTCGTCATTTTGCGAAAATTTCCGTCAAGCGCCCGGCTATTCGTTCCAACGGGCGGATCTCCACCGCAGCATCTATCGCCGCAGCAGCCTTGGGCATCCCGTAGACGGCGCTGCTGGCCTGGTCCTGAGCAATGGTCAGAAAGCCCTGCTGGCGCATCTGTTTCAGGCCTTGGGCACCATCGCGGCCCATGCCGGTGAGCAACACGCCCACCGCATCGCCGGTCCAGTACCGTGCCACGCTCTCGAAGAACACATCGATGGAGGGCCGGTAGATCTCGTTGACAGGTTCGGCAGTGTAGGCCAGTTGGCCGTTTTTCAGCAGCCGGATGTGGTGGTTGGTGCCTGCCAGTAACACCTGGCCAGGCTGCGGCGGCTCGCCTTCCTGGGCCAGGCGCACCGGCAAGCCTGCAGCGCTGCTGAGCCATTCGGCCATACCAGCGGCAAACACCTGGTCGACATGCTGGACCAGCACGATGGCTGCGGGGAATTTGCTCGGCAAGCCTTTGAGCAACACTTCGAGCGCTGCCGGCCCGCCAGCCGACGAGCCGATCGCCACCAGGCCAGGGCGTTGCGAGGCCTCCCGCACCGGCACGGCCTTCGGGCGTTCGGCAGGGGCACGCTGCTGGCCGACCAACCAGCCGATATTGAGAATCTTGCGCAGCAATGGCGCCGCCGCCTCGCGGGCATCGCCAGCACCCAGCGCCGGGGTATCGACCACATCCAGGGCGCCATGGCCCATGGCCTCGAACACCCGGTGCACGTTCTGCTGGCGGTCGACGGTGACGATGACAATGGCACACGGGGTTTCGGCCATGATCCGCCGGGTGGCCTCGACGCCATCCATCACCGGCATGATCAGGTCCATCAGGATCAGGTCCGGCAGTTGTTCGGCACAGCGCTGCACCGCTTCGGCGCCATTGCTGGCCACCCACACCACCTGATGCGCGGGCTCGAAAGCGACTGCCCGGCGCAGCGCCTCGACGGCCATGGGCATGTCATTGACGATGGCGATCTTCATCCTTGAGCACCTCCGATCAGCTCGACTACAGCATCCAGCAACGCATCGTCGTGGAAACTGGCTTTTGCCAAATAGTAGTCGGCACCGGCATCCAGGCCACGCCGCCGGTCTTCCTCACGGTCCTTGTACGACACCACCATCACCGGCAGCGCCTGCAGGCGCTGGTCGCGGCGCACCAGGGTGACCAGTTCGATGCCGTCCATGCGCGGCATGTCGATGTCGGTGATCAGCAGGTCGAAATCCTCGCCACGCAGGGCGTTCCAGCCGTCCATGCCATCCACCGCCACGGCCACGTCATAGCCACGGTTACTCAACAGCTTGCGCTGCAGTTCACGCACGGTCAGTGAATCGTCGACCACCAGCACGCGCTTGCGGACCATGCCACGGGCACTGCTGTTACCGCGTTCGATACGCTCAAGGCTGCCGGTGCTGAGCAGTTTTTCCACCGAGCGCAGCAAGTCCTCGACATCGACAATCAGCACCACAGAACCATCATCGAGCAAGGCGCCGGAAGAAATGTCCTGCACCTTGCCCAGCCGTGGGTCGAGCGGCATCACCACCAGCACCCGCTCGCCCACCAGCCGTTCCACGGCCACGCCGTACAGTTGCTCGCGCTCCCGGATCACCACCACCCGCAGGCTGGCCTCTTCGGTTTGCCCGGCCGGGCGGTTCAGCAACTGGCTGGCTGCCACCAGGCCAATATGCCGACCTTCGTGCCAGAAGTGCTGGCGCCCTTCGATCTGCACGATCTGCTCGGCAGTCACCTCCAGGGTGCGTTCGATATGGGCGAGGGGAAAGGCATAGGCCTCACCGCCCACCTCGACCACCAGGCTGCGCACCACCGACAGGGTCAGTGGCACCTGCAGGTGGAAGCGGCAGCCCTGCCCCGCCACCTGGGTAAGCTCGATCGAGCCGCGCAGCTCGCGGATCATGTGTTGCACCGCATCCAGCCCCACGCCACGGCCGGACACTTCGGTGACCTTGTCGCGCAGGCTGAAGCCGGGCAGGAACAGGAACGTCAGCAGCTCCGCCTCGCTCATCCGCGCCACTGTGTCGGCAGGCGACAGGGCGCGTTCCACGATGCTGCTGCGCAGGCGCTCAAGGTCGATGCCGGCGCCATCATCGATCAGCTCCAGGCTGAGCATGCCGGCCTGGTGCGAAGCACGCAGGCGGATCACGCCCTCATCCGGCTTGCCTGCCAGCAGGCGCCGTTCCGGCGGCTCGATGCCGTGGTCGACCGCGTTGCGCAACAGGTGGGTCAACGGTGCTTCGAGCTTTTCCAGTACATCGCGGTCGACCTGGGTCTTTTCGCCTTCCACGGCCAGCCGTACCGGCTTGCCCAAGGACCGGCCGAGGTCACGGACCATGCGGCTCTGGCCGGTCAGCACATCGGCAAACGGGCGCATGCGGCAGGCCAGCGCGGTGTCGTAAAGCAGTTGCGCACGCTGGCTGGCCTGCCAGCCGAACTCATCAAGGTCGGCGGCCTGCTGCTGCAGAATCTGCTGGGTCTCGGCCAACAGGCGCTGGGTTTGCGCCAAGGCATCAAGCACCTCGCTGCTCTGGCCGCTGTCTTCCAGTTGCATGCGCAGGCCGTCGAGCGCCTGCATGCCCTGCCCGTGCATGCGCTTGAGGCGCTGCAGGGTGGCCAGGTAGGGCTTGAGCCGCTGGGTTTCCACCAGCGACTTGCTGGACAGGTCGAGCAGGCTGTTGAGGCGGTCGGCGGTGACCCGTAGCACCCGTTCGCTACCTTCGCCGGCGCGCTTGCCGGCCTTGCGATGCACGGTCGGCTCAGGCTCCGGCTCAAGCTCCAGTGGCTCCCTTGCCAGCAGCACAGGTTCGATTGGCGGCGCCAGGCCCGGCAAAGCCGGCGTGGCAGCTATAGCCGCAGCGCCTGGATCGAGCAGGCTGGCCATTTGTGCAAGGAACACCGGCAGGGTCGCCTGCGCCCTGGAGTCGCCCGGCGTAGCGATGCGCATCAGCAGGTCGGTCCCCTGCAACAACGCGTCGATATGCTCGGCGGTGAGGCGCAAGCGCCCTTCCTGGGCTGCCACCAGGCAATCTTCCATGACGTGGGCAACGCTGACGCCAGCATCCACTCCGACGATACGAGCCGCGCCCTTCAGCGAATGGGCGGCACGCATGCACGCCTCAAGCTGGTCGGCCTGCGTGGGGTTGCGCTCCAGCGCCATCAGGCCGGTACTCAGTACTTGAGTCTGCGCCTCGGCCTCCAGGCTGAACAGTTCGAGCAACGATGCGTCGCGCATTTGCTCCGGGGTCATGAAAGGCTCCGCTGTACGGCAGACAATAATTGTTGATCGTTCAGCACTCGCACACTGCGGCCGCGCCATTGCAGCACTGCAGCAGTGAAGTGCGTGGCATCCTGGCCACTGCCTTGCAGCAGCGGGTCGAGCCGATGAATACCGTCGACTTCTTCGACAGCCAGCACTACCGGGCCACCTTCGGCAGCCAGGATCAGCATGCGTGGCATCGCCCGCCCGCCGCGCGGCTCAGCGGCAGCGGCCTGCACACCCAGCAGGTCGGCCAGCGACAGGCACGGGACCAGCGCCCCCCGCACATTGGCAACCCCCCGCAGCACCCGCGAGCGCTGGTGTGGCAGCGAATGAACCGCCTGCAACGGGGCGATCTCGGCCAGGCAGGCCGTGGCCAGCGCCAGCCATTCTTCACCCAGGCGGAACAGCAGCATGGAGCGGCCGGTGTGTTCCTCCACCGGCGCCACTGCCGGCTGGTGGTCCTGCATCAAGGCATAGCGGTCGAGCAGGCGCGTGGCTGCAGCGGCATACACCTCGCAATTGCGACAGTGGACATGCTGTTCCAGCAGTGGGCACTGCTTGTCGCCGTGGACGCCAATGCGGTTCCAGCAGTCGTCGATGTGCGCGTCATCCTCGGCCAGTAGCTGCATCGCGGATTCACCCTTCATCGCTCAGACTCCCGGCCAACCCGCGCAGCCCGCTCCTGCAGGCGCCGGGCCCCGGCCAGGTCGCCCTGGGCCGCCAGCAGGGCCGCCAGGTGCACCAGCGCCTCGGGGTGCTGTGGTTCCAGGTACAGGGCCTTGCGGTAGTGGGTCAGTGCCTGCTGCGCATCGCCTGCGGTGTCACTGAGCAGCCCCAGCCAGTAGTACACCTGCGCCGACGGCGCGAACTGCCCCAGGTAGCGCTGGCATTCGCTGCGGGCCTGATCGCTGGCACCGGCATTGGCCAGCCGGGCAATGCTGTCCAGCAACTCGCTTTCGTCCTCACGCTGGTTGCGCGCCGGCGCGGGCCTGGTCGTGACGGGCAGCACCCGCAGCGGGCGCGGCAACGCTGCACCCGGCGGCGGATAGCCCGGGGTGGCCAGTGCGGGTTGGGGACGCTTTACGGGCAGGGCCGAAGCCGCCGCCAGCGGCGTGCTGCCGCCCTCCTGACGCACATAGGCGAACGACTGCGCGATGCCCAGCGGGCGCATGCCCAACCGTGCCAGCAAGCTGCCCTCGGCGGGGCCGATGAACAGCACACCCTGCGGATGAAGCAGGCGTTTGAGCACTTCGAACACTCGCTGCTGGGTTGGTACGTCGAAATAGATCAACAGGTTGCGGCAGAACACGAAGTCGTACAGGCCATCGCGGCTGGCCAGCGCCGGGTCGAGCACGTTGCCTACCTGCAGGCTGACTGGCTGGCGTACCCGCTCATGCAGGCGGTGGCCTTCGTCAACAGCATCGAAGTAGCGCTCGCGAAAGCCCAGGTCGCTGCCGCGAAACGCATTGCGCCCATACACGGCCTGCCCAGCCTTGGCCACCGAGCTGGGACTGATGTCCATGCCGTCGATCAAAAACGCACCCGGTGCGATGCCGGCATCCAGCAAGGCCATGGCCAGCGAATAGGGCTCCTCGCCGGTCGAGCACGGCAAGCTGAGCAAGCGCAGTGGCCGCGCCCCCGCCAGCTCGGCCAGGCGCTTGTGCGCCAGGCTGGCCAGGGCGGTGAAGGACTCCGGGTAACGGAAGAACCAGGTTTCCGGAACGATCACCGCCTCGATCAGCGCCTGCTGTTCATCGGCAGACTGCTGCAGCCGCAGCCAGTAATCATCCAGGTCGATGGCGTTCATGGCAACACAGCGCTGGCGCAGCGCACGCTCGACCATGGGCGCGCCCACCGACTCCACGTCCAGGCCGATGCGCTCGCGCAAGAAGCGAAAAAAACGCTGTTCGATCATGTCGCCATCCCTGTCTGGTGATCCGCGTACAGCAGTTCATGCACGGCCGCCGGCAGCAGGTCGTTTACTTCCACACGCTGCAGCAGGCCTTGTTCATCCTGGCGCACCGGCCCCAGGTACGGCGCCTCGCCGGTATCCACACCATAGGGCAGGAATTCGTCGGGGTGGCAACGCAGTGTTTCGGTGGCCTGTTCCAGGATCAGGCCAAGCTGCAGCCCCCCTCGGTAGTGCACCAGCACCAGGCGGGTACTGGTGCGCTGCGCCGCCGGCTGGCCGAAGCTCAATGCGGCCAGGTCGATCACGGGCACCAGCAGGCCGCGGTGGGCGAGGATGCCCGCGACCCACGCGGGCGCCTGGGCAATGGGCTTGAGCGGCTGACGCGGCAGCACCTCGATCACCTCGTGCGCACTCAGGGCAAAGCGCTGCTGCCTGATGCGAAACTGCAGGTACAACGCACCCTTGGCGTTGCCCGCCCGCGCGGCGCGGGGTTGCAAGTCGTTCATCGCAGTCAGACTTTGAAGCGCGACACGCCGCCGCGCAGGCCTGCGGCCACCTGGCTCAGCTCATCGATGGCGAAGCTTGCCTGGCGCAGCGACTCGACAGTCTGGGTGCTGGCGTCGCTGAGCTGGGCCAGCGCCTGGTTGATCTGCTCGGCACCGGTAGCCTGGGCCTGCATGCCTTCATTGACCATCAACACGCGCGGCGCCAGCGCCTGCACCTGGTGGATGATCTGGCTGAGCTGCTCGCCGACCTGCTGCACCTCGAACATGCCGCGGCGCACTTCTTCGGAGAACTTGTCCATGCCCATCACCCCGGCCGACACGGCCGACTGGATCTCGCGCACCATCTGTTCGATGTCGTAGGTGGCCACGGCGGTCTGGTCGGCCAGGCGGCGCACTTCGGTGGCCACCACGGCAAAACCACGGCCGTACTCGCCGGCCTTTTCCGCTTCGATAGCGGCGTTGAGCGACAGCAGGTTGGTCTGGTCGGCGACCTTGACGATGGTCACCACCATCTGGGTGATATTGCTGGCCTTCTCGTTGAGAATGCCCAGCTTGGCGTTGACCAGGTCGGCAGCGCCCATGACCTGGTGCATGGTCTCTTCCATGCGCGCCAGGCCCTGCTGGCCGGAGCCGGCGAGGCTGGAGGCCTGGTCGGCGGCCGAGGTGACTTCGGTCATGGTGCGCACCAGGTCACGCGAGGTGGCGGCAATTTCCCGCGAGGTAGCGCCGATCTCGGTGGTGGTCGCGGCAGTTTCGGTTGCAGTGGCCTGCTGTTGCTTGGAAGTGGCGGCAATTTCAGTCACCGAGGTGGTCACCTGCACCGACGAGCGCTGGGCCTGGGCCACCAGGTTGGCCAGGGCTTCGGCCATTTCGTTGAAGCCGCTTTCGATGGCACCGAACTCGTCCTTGCGGTCCAGGCTCAGGCGCATGCTCAGGTCGCCCGAGCGCAGCTTGTCGAGGGCATGCACGATGCGCTGCATGGGCGCGGTGATGGCGCGCATCAACAGCAGGCCGCAGATGCCGGCCGCGACGATGGCCAGTAGCAGCGATACCACCATGCTGCCCTTGGCGGTGCTCACGGCACTGACGATCTCACTGGTGTCGGCTTCGGAGGAGGCACGGTTGTGATCGATCACTTCGTTGAGCAGCTTGCGCCCGGCCACCCAGGCCGGGGTCAGCACCTCGGTGATCAGCCGCTGGGCTTCGTCGTAGTCATGCTGGCGGTAGGCGTCCAGTACCTGGCCGACGACCTTGAGGTAGGCCTGCTCCATCTGATTGAAGCTGTCGAAGCGCGTCTGGTCGTCGGTATCCTGAATGGTCCCCTGGTAGCTGGCCATGTGCTGCTTCAGACGGTCCTCGAAGCTCTTGAACAGTTCCAGGTCGGCAGATGTGATTTCGCGGCGGTTGGAAAGGCCTACCAACTGCTGGCTGGTGACGTAACTG
>NZ_JABMCW010000283.1:0-7236 GCF_013179705.1 Pseudomonas sp. CM25
ATTAGTATGGCTATCAGTGTTTTCGACCTCTTCAAAATCGGCATCGGGCCCTCCAGCTCCCACACTGTCGGCCCCATGCGGGCAGCGGCGACATTTGCCCAGGTCCTGCGCGAGCAGGGGCTGCTGGCAGGGGTAACGCGCGTCGAAGTGCGGCTGTATGGCTCGCTGTCGGCTACCGGGGTGGGCCATGCTACCGACCGTGCCTGCCTGCTGGGGCTGATGGGCCAGTGGCCAGACCGTATCGACCCGGCCACCATCGAGTCACGCATCGGTCAGGTGCTGCAGGAGCAGTGCCTGATGCTCGATGGCAGCCACCCGCTGGCGTTCGAGTACGCACGCGACATGTTGTTGCTCGACGAGAACCTGCCGTATCACCCCAATGCCATGAGCCTCGAAGCCATGGGCGGGCAGGGCAGTCTGTTGCGCCAGACCTACTATTCGGTGGGTGGCGGCTTTATCGTAGAGCAGGCCGAAATCGATGCGCCGGCGGACGCTGCGAATGCAGTGGCATTGCCTTACGAGTTCGACAGTGCTGCCCAGCTGCTGGCGTTGTGCAAGGCGCACAACCTGAGCGTGGCGCAACTGATGATCGCCAACGAATGTGCCTGGCGCCCGGAAGCCGAGGTGCGTGAAGGCCTGCTGCGTATCTGGGCTGCAATGCAGGATTGCGTAGATAACGGGCTGCGCAACGAGGGCATCCTGCCTGGCGGTCTGCACGTCAAACGTCGCGCGGCCCGGTTGCACCGCAGCCTGCAGGAGCTGGGCAAACCCAACGTGATCGGCTCGACGCTCAGCGCCATGGAATGGGTCAACCTGTTTGCCCTGGCGGTCAACGAAGAGAACGCCGCCGGTGGGCGCATGGTGACCGCGCCTACCAACGGTGCTGCCGGTATCATCCCGGCGGTGTTGCACTACTACATGAAATTCAACCCGACCACGAGCGATGCCGATGTGGTGGATTTCCTGCTTGGCGCAGCGGCTGTCGGCATTCTCTGCAAGAAGAATGCATCGATTTCCGGCGCCGAAGTCGGCTGCCAGGGCGAGGTGGGATCGGCCTGTTCGATGGCCGCTGCCGGCCTGGCCCAGGTGCTGGGTGCCACGCCACCCCAGCTGGAAAACGCGGCCGAGATCGCCCTGGAACACAACCTCGGGCTGACCTGCGATCCGGTCGGCGGACTGGTGCAAGTGCCGTGCATCGAGCGTAACGCGATTGCTGCGGTGAAGGCGATCAACGCCGTGCAGATGGCGCTGCGTGGGGATGGTGAGCACTTTATTTCACTCGACCGGGTGATCCGCACCATGCGTGACACCGGCGCGGACATGCATGCCAACTACAAGGAAACCTCTCGGGGCGGCCTGGCGGTTGCGTTCGTCGAGTGTTGAGCCTGTTGTAGGAGCAGCCTTGCGCTGCGAAGAGGCCGGTAGCTGCACTGATATCTGTATTCCTGAACCGGCCTCTTCGCAGCACAAGGCTGCTCCTGCAGTGTCCGCTGCAAGGGTTAGCGGGCTTTCTGCTTCGCCTCGATGAAGCTGGCGCGCATGTCCTTGGCCCAGCCGTCCAGTACTGGCTTGACGTCATTCAAGGTCAGTTTCTGGGTATCGTTTTCAAGTTCCTGACCCGCGCCTTTGCGCACCACCTGGGCCAACACCTTCTGATTGGCGCCATCCAGGAAGGCAGCCTCCACACCCACATCCACATCCTGGTCACGGCCACCGGTGGCCGTGTTCACGCCTGCCGCAATCAGCGCGATGGGGATCACCTCATACGGCCTGAGCCCCTCGTTGCTGGTGGACACCGCAGTAATTGCCGGGCGCACCACGATTACCCCCGGGCCGGGGCCCTTGGCCAGTGGCATCACGCTACCGATTTCACGGCGCAGCGCTTCATTGAAGTAGCGGGTGATCTCCTGCAGCGTCTGCGCCGAGATGACGGCTGTCGGCTGCGGCTTGGGGTAGAACTGGCTGGGCTCGACGAACACCTGGCTGTACTGGTTGATGTTGGCCTTGGGGTCGATCCAGCGCATTACCGGGTCACCCGACGGGCTCTTGGCTTCTTGCAGCCGGCTGTAATCCTTGAGGAAGCCGGAATAGTCCTTGGGGTCAACGCTATGGCTGGAGCAGGCGGCTACGGCAAGCAGCGCGGCGCACAACAGGGTAAGGCGGGGCAGTGATTTCATGATGAAGAGGCATCCATGAGGGGTCGGCCAGAACAACGCTAGCAGGTGCGAGACGGTTGGCCAGTGGGCATCGCGTGTCCAGGCGGCGAAATTTCCTACCGATACATAGGATCACGCCAACTAGTCATCAGCGACCGGTAGTGGAAAGCTATGCCCGATACGGGTATGGTGGGTTGTGTAATGGAAATCTTCAGGCGCAAGGATTTCGCGCGTTGGCAAGCTGCTCATAGGCTCAGGGACGAAATGCTCTGCAAAGCAGTGGATGAAATGTGCAGAGGCCTGGTCGATGCAAGCCTGGGTGGGGAGTTGTTCAAAAAACGCGTAGCTGCGCAGGGTATGGGCAAGCGTGGTGGGTATCGAACCCTGGTTTCCGCCCGCATCGGCAATCGCTGTGTGTTCCTGTATGGTTTCGCCAAAAGCGACAAGGCCACTATCACGCAGGAAGAGCAAAAGGCGCTGCAATTCGCAGGCAAGGTTTTTCTGGACTTATCACCGTTGGCGCTTGGCCGGGCGATTCTAGCGGGTGTGTTGATGGAGGTCTGCTGTGAGCAGCAAATTGATTGAATCGTTACGTGAGGACCTTGTTGCGCTGCACAAGGCCGGGGCAGTCGGCAAAGTCACCCTTCGCGATTACGAAGCGCTGTGTCCCGCGCCCGTGCGGGATTTCAGCGCGCTGGACATCCGTCGATTGCGCGAGGCGCTCAACTTCAGTCAACCGGTCTTTGCGATGCATTTACATACCAGTGCGTCGACGGTTCGCAAATGGGAGCAGGGCGAGACAAGCCCTTCCGGGCCTGCCTTGAAGTTGCTGAATGTCATTAAAGACAAAGGCCTGCAGGTTCTTCTTTAAGCCTCCATTTGCCCCGAAGCGGCTGCCTGGCTGCTACCCCAGCACCTCGCGCAACCGGTACCACAACATTCCCAGGGCCAGCAGCGGCGAGCGCAATGCCTTGCCGCCAGGGAAGGTCAGGTGTGGTACGGCGCTGAACACATCCAGGCCCTGGCTATGGCCGACAGCAATGCCTTCGGCCAGCAGCTTCGCCGTCCAGTGGGTCACGTTCAGGCCATGCCCGGAATAGCCTTGAGCGTAATACACGTTCGGGTATTGGCTGAGTCGCCCGACCTGAGGGAAGCGGTTGGCGGTAATGCCGATCATGCCGCCCCATTGGTAGTCGATGCGCACATTGGCCAGTTGCGGGAACACCTTCAGCACCTTTGGTCGCATATACGCGGCAATGTCCTTGGGGTCGCGCCCGGAGTAGTGGCAGGCGCCGCCGAACAGCAGGCGGCGGTCTGCGGTGAGGCGGTAGTAGTCCAGGCCGACCTTCTGGTCGCACAGCGCCATGTTCTGCGGGATCAGGCTGCTGGCCAGTGCCTTGGGCAATGGCTCGGTAGCGACCACGTAGCTGCCGGCCGGTAGCACCTTGCCGCTCAAGCGCGGTTCCAGTTCATCGAGGTGGGCGTTGCAACCCAGCACCAGGCTGCTCGCCCGTACCTTGCCGCGTGCGGTATGCACGGCAACGCTGGGGCCGTGCTCGATGCGCAGTACCGGGCTCTGCTCGAAAATGCGCACACCCAGGCCATGGGCGGCGCGGGCTTCGCCCTGGACCAGGTCCAGCGGGTGGAGGTGGCCCGAGCCCATGTCGACCAGGCCGCCGGCATACTGGTCGCTGGCAACGATCTCATGCAATTGGCCGGCGTCGACCAGGCGGGTTTCAGGGCGGTAGCCCAGCGCGGCCAGGTCATCCTGTTCATCCTTGAAGGCCTCGAACTGGGCGGGGGTGTTGGCCAGCTCACAGAATCCCCAGCGCAGGTCGCAATCGATGCCGTACTGGGCGATGCGGCTGGCGACCAGCGCCACAGAGTCGATGCCGGCCTGCTTCAGGTAGCGCACGCCATCCTGGCCGACATGCCGGGCGAAACCGCTGACGTCGTGGCCGATGCCGCGAATCAGCTGGCCACCATTGCGCCCGCTGGCGCCCCAGCCGATGCGTCGGCCTTCCAGCAGTACCACCGACAGGCCGCGCTCGGCCAGCTCCAGGGCCGTATTGACGCCGGTCAGCCCGCCGCCGACCACGCACACGTCGGCCGTCAGTTCGCCGTCCAGGCTGGGGTAGGGCGCTGCATCGCGAGCCGTGGCGGCGTAGTACGATGCGGTGTGTTGGGTATCGAAAGACATGGGCGTTCTCGGCTCAGCGATTGGACTTGATCTTGCTCCACGAGCGGGTCATGAGGCGCATGATCTTCGGGCTCGGGGTGCTGGAGATGTACAGCTTGTCCAGCACGTCCTGGGGTGGGTAGATCTCGGCGTTGTGCACCAGTGATGCATCCATGTAGGCCTTGGCGTCCGGGTTGGCGTTGGCATAGCCGACCGTGGCGCTGACCTTGGCGATCACCTTGGGGTCGAGCAGGTAGTTGATGAAAGCCAGGGCCTGGTCGGGGTTGCTGGCGTCCTTGGGGATGGCCAGCAGGTCGAACCACAGGTTGCTGCCTTCCTTGGGAATGCTGTAGGCGATGTTCACGCCGTTGTTGGCCTCCACGGCGCGGTTGGCAGCCTGGAACACGTCGCCGGAGTAGCCGAAGGCCACGCAGACATCGCCGTTGGCCAGGTCGGAGACGTACTTGGAGGAATGGAAGTAGGTGATGTACGGGCGCAGCTTGAGCAAGCGGTCTTCGGCTTTGGCGTAATCGGCCGGTGATTCGCTGCCCGGGTCCAGGCCCAGGTAGTTGAGCATGGCCGGGAACAGTTCGTCGGGCGAGTCCATGAATGCCACGCCGCATTGCTTGAGCTTTTTCAGGTTCTCGGGCTCGAACAGCACCGCCCACGAGTCGATATGGTCGACGCCCAGCGCCGCCTTGACCTTGTCGACGTTGTAGCCGATGCCACTGGTACCCCACAGGTAAGGCACGGCGTACTGGTTACCCGGGTCGTTCTGTTCAAGCTGCTTGAGCAGTTTGGGGTCCAGGTGCTGCCAGTTCGTCAGCTTGCTGCGGTCCAGCGGCAGAAACGCACCGGCCTGGGCCTGGCGAGCGAGGAAGTGGTTGGACGGCACCACCACGTCATACCCGGTACGCCCGGCCAGCAGCTTGCCTTCGAGGGTTTCGTTGGAGTCGAACACGTCATACACCACCTTGATCCCGCTGCTGGCCTGGAAGTCGGCCAGAGTGGTGTCACCTATGTAGTCGGTCCAGTTGTACACGCTGACGCTGGGGACGGCGTGGGCGGTGGTGGCGAACAGCAGGGTGAATGCAGCGGGTATCAGGGTTTGCAGATGACGCATGGGGACACCTCGTTGGTCTTGTTCTTCGAGTTCGGTGTTAAAGGGGGCTGCTTCGCAGCCCAATCGCCGGCAAGCCAGCTCCCACAGGTACAGCGCTGGCTTCAGGCTCATGGGTAACCTGTGGGAGCTGGCTTGCCGGCGATTGGGGTGCAAAGCACCCCCAGACGGTCAGACGCTCATCATCAGGAACTCGCGTTCCCACGAGCTGATCACCCGCTTGTAGTTCTCGTGCTCGGCACGCTTGACTGCCACGTAGCCTTGGACGAACTGCTTGCCCAGGTACTCCTGCACGGTCTCGCAGTCCTCCATGTGCTGCAGCGCGTCCTCGATGGTGATCGGCAGGCGCAGGTTGCGCCGCTCGTAGGCACGGCCCTGCACCGGGGCACTGGGGTTGATCTGCTCGACCATGCCCAGGTAGCCGCACAGCAGGCTGGCGGCGATGGCCAGATACGGGTTGGCATCGGCGCCCGGCAAGCGGTTTTCAACGCGCATTGCCTCGGGGCTGGAGGTGGGCACCCGCAGGCCGGCCGTGCGGTTTTCTTCACCCCACTCGACATTGACCGGTGCCGAGGTGTCCGGCAGGAAGCGGCGGAACGAGTTGACGTTGGGGGCGAACATCGGCAGCAGCTTGGGGATGTACTTCTGCAAGCCGCCGATATGGTGCAGGAACAGCTGGCTCATGCTGCCGTCTTCATTGGCGAAAATCGGCTTGCCGGTCGCGATGTCGACCACGCTCTGGTGCAAGTGCATGGCACTGCCCGGCTCGTCGGTGATCGGCTTGGCCATGAAGGTGGCGGCCACGTTGTGCTTGAGCGCCGCTTCGCGCATGGTGCGCTTGAACACGGTGATCTGGTCGGCCAGGTCCAGCGCGTCGCCGTGGCGGAAGTTGATCTCCATCTGCGCCGGGCCGTCTTCGTGGATCAGCGTGTCCAGGTCCAGGCCCTGGATTTCGCACCAGTCGTAGACGTCTTCGAACAACGGGTCGAATTCGTTGGCGGCATCGATCGAGAACGACTGGCGGCCGCTTTCGGCACGCCCGGAGCGCCCCAGCGGGACTTGCAGCGGCAAGTCCGGGTCTTCGCAGCGTTTGGTCAGGTAGAATTCCATCTCGGGCGCGACGATCGGCTGCCAGCCTTTTTCGGCGTACAGCTTGAGCACCTTCTTCAGTACGTTGCGCGGCGACAGCTCGATTGGGTTGCCTTGCTTGTCGAAGGTGTCGTGGATCACGATCGCGGTCGGCTCGATGGCCCACGGGATCTGGTACACGGCGGTGGGGTCGGGGCGGCAGACCATGTCGATGTCGGCGGCGTCGAGCAGGTTGTAGTAGATGTCATCGTCCACGTAATCGCCAGTGACCGTCTGCAGCAGCACGCTTTCGGGCAGGCGCATGCCACGTTCGTGGAGGAACTTGGCGGTCGGCGCGATCTTGCCCCGGGCAATGCCGGTCAGGTCGCTGATCACGCATTCGACTTCGGTGATGCGGTGTTCTTTCAGCCAGGTGGACAGCTGATCGAAGGGGGCGTTCATACAGACCTCTTGGTTGGGTTTTAGTGTGGGAGCGCGGTGCCTGTGCCAGCCGTTGCACGGTTTCGAAGGCGTTGCGCTTCCCAGGTGACGCACTGGAGACTATCTTGGTCGCAGCCCCCAGGGGCGATCTATCCACTTTCTTCGGCATCGAATGCACCATAAGAGTGCACACAGGACAATGCGTGACAACCGCCAATGCGTTGCAGGTCCAGGCTTACCACACCACCGACGTTACCGAGCAAGTGCGGGCC
>NZ_JABMCW010000284.1:0-7197 GCF_013179705.1 Pseudomonas sp. CM25
GAACTCAGTAGTGAAACGATGCATCGCCGATGGTAGTGTGGGGTCTCCCCATGTGAGAGTAGGTCATCGTCAAGATTCATTTCGCAAAACCCCTATCTGCGCATGCAGGTAGGGGTTTTGTCTTTGTGGGCGAAAATCTCAGGTATCGTGCATGCCTGTGGTTTGTCGGCTCCCACAATTCGAGCCAGAACACTAGAATAGGCTCACGCACCTATCCAGAAGGGCTCCATGTCCAACCCTGTCGAACCCCAAACGCTGGCCCAGTTGCCGCTGGACGAGCTGGTCGCCTGCCACGAATGCGACCTGCTGCTACGCAAGCCTGTGCTCCAGCATGATGAGAAAGCCCAATGCCCGCGCTGCGGCTACGAGCTCTATGCCCATCGCCATAATGTGGTCAATCGCAGCCTGGCCCTGGTGCTCACAGCCCTGTTGCTATTCGTACCGGCAAACTTCCTGCCGATCATGCAGTTGCACCTGCTTGGCCAGACGTCGGACGACACTGTCTGGAGCGGCGTAGTGGGCCTGTACAATTCGGAAATGCGCGGCGTGGCGGTAGTGGTGTTCTTGTGCAGCATGGCCATTCCCCTGGCAAAACTGCTCTGCCAGCTGGCTGTGCTGCTCAGTATCCGCCTGAACATCGGGCGCAACTTCGGCCTGCTGTTCTACCGCATCTATCACCACCTGCGCGACTGGGGCATGCTCGAGGTCTATTTCATGGGTGTGCTGGTGGCCATCGTCAAGCTGGTGGACCTGGCCGAATTGACCGTGGGTTTGGGGTTGTTCTGCTTTATCAGTCTGTTGCTGATCCAGGTCTGGCTTGAAGTGGTGATGTCACCGCACCAGATCTGGAGTGCGCTATCGGGGGAGGACCTGCATGCGGGCGATTGATGCGGGCATTCTTGTCTGCAATGAATGTCACGAACTGAACAGAAATGAGCCGGGCAGCAGGTCGCAAACCTGCACCCGCTGCGGTGCGATTGTGCATGCGCGCCGGCCGAACAGTATCGTGCGTACCTGGGCGTTGCTGATTGCAGCGTCGATTCTGTACATCCCGGCCAATGTCCTGCCGATCATGACCGTGAGCACCTTGGGGCAAGGCAGCCCCGACACCATCATGTCCGGCGTCATCACCCTGCTCAAGCACGGCATGGTGCCCATTGCCGCCGTGGTGTTCATTGCCAGCATCCTGGTGCCCACGTTCAAGCTGGTGGGGATTGGCCTGTTGTTGTACTCGGTGCAGCGCCGTCAGCCGCTTTCGGCGCGGCAGCGCATATTGATGTACCGCTTCATCGAATTCATCGGGCGCTGGTCCATGCTGGATATCTTCGTCATTGCCATCCTGGTGGCGGTGGTGAATTTCGGCCGGATAGCCAGTGTCGAAGCCAACCTGGGCGCTGTCGCCTTCGCAACTGTGGTGATCCTGACAATGCTTGCCGCTTTAACTTTCGATCCCCGACTGATTTGGGATAACACGGAGTCGGATGACGACCATGAGTGACCTGCCAACGGCTAAAACCCGCCCAGCCTCGAACTGGTCGGCTATCTGGATCCTGCCATTGATCGCGTTGATGATCGGGGGCTGGCTCGCATGGCAGGCATACCGTGATGCCGGCGTGGAAATTGAAGTCCGCTTCGAGTCGGGTGAGGGCATCGTCGCCAACAAGACCGAGGTTATCTACAAAGGCATGCCGGTTGGCAAGGTCAAGAGCCTGGTGCTCGATGCCCAGGGCGAGAAGCAGGGGGTGATCGCCACCATCGAGATGAACAAGGCCGCCGAGCCGCATCTCACTAAAGGCACCCGCTTCTGGCTGGTGAAGCCGAGCGTCACCCTGGCGGGTATCTCCGGCCTTGAAACGCTGGTGTCGGGCAACTATATCGCCGTCAGCCCGGGGGAGGGCGAGCGCACCAAGCGCTTTACCGCGTTGAAAGTGGCGCCACCGCTCTCGGACTCGGAACCCGGCCTGCATTTGATGCTCAAGGCCGAGAGGCTGGGCTCGCTCAATCGCGATAGCCCGGTGTTCTACAAGCAGATCCAGGTTGGCCGGGTGAAACGCTATCGGCTGTCCGAGGACCAGAGCACTGTTGAGGTCAAGGTGTTCATCGAGCCGGCATACGCCAGCCTGGTGCGTAAACATACGCGTTTCTGGAATGCCAGCGGCGTCAGCATCGATGCTTCGCTGTCGGGGGTGAAAGTGCGTAGCGAGTCACTGTCGAGCATTGTCGCCGGCGGTATCGCCTTCGCCACGCCGGAATACCGCAAGGACAGCCCGCCAACCGACCCGAGCCTGCCATTCCGCCTGTATGAAGACTTCGATGCAGCCCAGGCCGGTATCCGGGTCAAGGTCAAGCTGAGCGACTATGAAGGCCTGCAGGCCGGCCGTACGCCGGTCATGTACAAGGGCATCCAGGTTGGCTCGCTGAAAGCCCTGACGATGGAAGACAACCTGGCCAGCGCATCCGCCGAGCTGACGCTGGACCCGTTGACCGAAGACTACCTGGTCGAGGGCACGCAGTTCTGGGTGGTGAAACCCTCCATATCCCTGGCGGGTATTACCGGCCTGGAAGCACTGGTCAAAGGTAACTACATCGCCATTCGTCCAGGTGAGAAGGGCGCGCGGCCAGAGCGTGAGTTCGAGGCGCGCGCCAAGGCGCCGCCGCTCGACCTCAAGGCGCCGGGCCTGCACATGGTGTTATTCGCCGATACCCTGGGGTCGCTCGAGATCGGCAGCCCGGTGATGTACCGCCAGGTGAAGGTAGGTAGCGTGCAGAGCTACCAGTTCGCCCGCAACAGCAACCGTATCCTGATCGGTGTGCATATCGAGAAGGAATACGAGAAGCTGGTCAACGGCTCGTCGCGCTTCTGGAACGTCAGCGGTATTACCCTGACGGGCGGCTTGTCGGGCATCAAGATCAAGAGTGAATCACTGCAGACACTGATGGCCGGTGGTATCGCGTTCGACACGCCGCGCCCCGATGTAGCACTTAAACGCCATATCCCGCGTTTCCGCCTGCATGAGAGCCAGGAGGCGGTGAACCGTGCGGGTACGTTGATCACCATTCGGGTAGACCGTGCCGATGGCCTCAAGCCGGGTACTGCGATCCGCTTCCGCGGCCTGGATGTAGGCAGTATCGAGAGCGTCGACCTGACCGATGACCTGCAGGCTGTGCTGCTGCGGGCGCGCATTACCGAGTCGGCGAACCGCATTGCACGTGCAGGCACGCAGTTCTGGGTCGTCAAGCCGGCCTTGGGTCTGGTACGCACCGAGAACCTCGATACCCTGGTGGGCGGGCAGTACCTGGAAGTTCAGCCAGCCGCCAAAGACCGTGGCCCGCAGCGCGACTTCATTGCCTTGGCCGATGCGCCGCAGGTGGCAGGGCCGGAGGTCGGCCTGCCGTTGACGCTCAGCGCCCCGCGCCGTGGTTCGATCAAGCCGGGTGTGCCGGTAACCTATCGTGAGGTTACGGTGGGTAAGGTGACGGGTTTCGAGCTGGGCCAGAGTGCTGATCGGGTGCTGATCCATATTCTCATCGAGCCGCGCTATGCCGCCTTGGTGCGCAGCGGCAGCCGCTTCTGGAACAGCAGTGGCTTCGGTTTCGACTGGGGGCTGTTCAAGGGGGCTACGGTGCGCACCGAGTCGGTGGAAACCCTGATTGATGGCGGTATCGCCTTCGCAACACCGGACGGTGAGCAGATGGGCAACCCGGCACGGCCTCAGCAGACGTTTGCCCTGTTTGAGAAGGCTGAAGATGAATGGCTGCAGTGGGCGCCGAAGATCCAGATAGCCAGGTAAATGCAGGGGCGGCTCACCGGCGAGGGCGGTGACGCGGTGAATGGCACCGGCTTTGCCGGTGTTCGCGGGTGAGCCCGCTCCTGCAGGTATGTCAATTGATGCTGATTCCTTGGCAATTCAAGGTAAATGTTTGGAGTGAACAATTGCCATGAATTGCAGGCAACAAAAAACCGACCCTAAGGTCGGTTTTTCGAATAGCGCGTCGCTTAGGCAGCTGCAGCTTCTTTCAGCGCCTTGATGTGGCCATTCAGACGGCCTTTGTGACGAGCAGCCTTGTTCTTGTGGATGATACCCTTGTCGGCCATACGGTCGATTACAGGTACAGCCAGAACGTAAGCGGCTTGCGCTTTTTCGGCGTCTTTTGCGTCAATGGCTTTAACTACATTCTTGATGTAGGTGCGGACCATGGAACGCAGGCTGGCGTTGTGGCTGCGACGCTTCTCAGCCTGTTTTGCACGTTTCTTGGCGGAAGGTGTGTTGGCCACCGTCGAGCTCCTCGAAAGACTTTAGGTAAATAGCAAACAAAATAGGCCGCGAATCATGCCGATGAGTCGACCGGATGTCAAGGCCACCTGCAAGGTTCCGCCGAGCGGTGCGCCAACAACCTGGAAAGATTCCTTTCTGCTGCGCGACCTGTACACTCGGGAATTTTTGGCTCCCCTGCAACGGCGCGGGAGTATCGCACATTCGGACGCTGTCTGGCAGCGTCCTCTGTCATTGGCGTGAATCTTTTCGATGAACCTGCTCAAATCCCTGGCTGCAGTAAGCTCGATCACCATGATTTCGCGGGTGCTAGGCTTCGTTCGTGACACCATCCTGGCGCGCATCTTTGGTGCTGGCGTTGCCACCGACGCCTTCTTCATCGCGTTCAAGCTGCCCAACCTGCTGCGGCGCATATTCGCCGAGGGCGCGTTCTCGCAGGCGTTCGTGCCGATTCTGGCCGAGTACAAGACCCAGCAAGGCGAGGAGGCGACACGCACCTTCATCGCCTATGTCACTGGCCTGCTGACCCTGGTCCTGGCCCTGGTGACCACCATCGGCATCCTGGCGGCGCCGTGGGTGGTGTGGGCAACCGCCCCAGGTTTTGTCGACAGCGCAGAAAAATATGAGCTCACCACCGACCTGTTGCGGGTGACATTTCCTTATATATTGCTGATTTCGTTGTCGTCGCTTGCCGGCGCGATCCTCAATACCTGGAACCGTTTCTCGGTACCGGCCTTCACCCCGACCCTGCTGAACGTGGCGATGATCGCCTTTGCCCTGCTGCTGACACCGTACTTCAATCCGCCGATCATGGCCCTGGCCTGGGGCGTGCTGGCGGGCGGCCTGGCGCAGTTGCTGTACCAGCTGCCGGCATTGAAGAAGATCGGCATGCTGGTCCTGCCGCGCCTGAACCTCAAGGATGCCGGCGTCTGGCGTGTGCTCAAGCAGATGCTGCCGGCCATTCTCGGAGTATCGGTAAGCCAGATATCGCTGATCATCAACACCATCTTCGCCTCCTTCCTGGTGGCCGGCTCGGTGTCGTGGATGTATTACGCCGACCGCCTGATGGAGCTTCCTTCAGGCGTGCTGGGCGTGGCCTTGGGTACCATCCTGCTGCCAACCCTGGCCAAGACCTACGCCAACAAGGACCGCGAAGAGTACTCTCGGATCCTCGACTGGGGCCTGCGGCTGTGCTTCCTGCTGGTACTGCCTTGCACCCTGGCCCTTGGCATCCTGGCCGAGCCGCTGACCGTGGCGCTGTTCCAGTACGGCAAGTTCAGCGCCTTCGACGCGGCCATGACCCAGCGCGCGCTGATTGCCTATTCCGTGGGTTTGCTGGCAATCATTCTGGTCAAGGTGCTGGCACCGGGCTTCTATGCGCAGCAGAATATCCGTACACCGGTGAAGATTGCCGTGTTCACCCTGGTCTGTACCCAGCTGTTCAACCTGGCCCTGGTCGGCCCGTTCGCGCATGCCGGCCTGGCCCTGGCCATCAGCCTGGGTGCCTGCCTGAATGCCGGCCTGCTGTTCTGGAAGCTGCGCAGCCAGCAGCTGTTCGAGCCGCAGCCTGGCTGGGCGATGTTCCTGTTCAAGCTGGTGCTGGCGGTGACGCTGATGTCGGCAGTATTGCTGGCCGGCATGCACTATATGCCGGCCTGGGAGCAGGGCAGCATGCTCGAGCGCTTCATGCGCCTGGGCGCACTGATCCTGGCCGGTGTGGTGACGTACTTCGGTTGCCTGTACCTTTGTGGGTTCCGGCCCCGGCATTTTGCCCGCAAGGCCTTGCACTAAGGCGCTGGGCGGGTCAGGCGTCGGTTTTTAGCATTCCACGCCGCCCTTGGGCGCTGCTGCCTGTCACCGGCGCCCGGGTGTGGTTATAATCGGCCACTTTATGAGCAAGAAGCGCGTTATGCAGCTGGTTCGAGGTCTTCACAACCTGCGCCCCGAGCACCGGGGCTGTGTCGCCACCATTGGCAACTTCGACGGGGTTCACCGCGGCCACCAGGCAATCCTGGCGCGCCTGCGCGAGCGCGGCCAGGCCTTGGGCCTGCCGACCTGCGTGGTGATCTTCGAACCGCAACCACGCGAGTACTTCGCCCCCGAGACTGCCCCTGCGCGCCTGGCTCGCCTGCGCGACAAGGTCGAGCTGCTGGCCGGCGAAGGCATCGACCGGGTGCTGTGCCTGGCATTCAACCAGCGCCTGAGCAGCCTCAGCGCCGATGACTTCGTCAAGGCTATCCTGGTCGATGGCCTGGGCGTGCGCCACCTTGAAGTGGGCGATGACTTCCGCTTTGGCTGCGACCGCGCTGGCGATTTCGCCTTCCTGGTCGAAGCCGGCAAGCAGTACGGCTTCACCGTCGAGGCGGCCAACACGGTCATCCAGGATGGCCTGCGGGTCAGCAGCACCGAAGTGCGCCAGGCCCTGGCCGAAGGCAACTTCGAGCTGGCCGAGCACCTGCTGGGCCGCCCCTACAGCATCACCGGCCGCGTGCTGCATGGCCAGAAACTGGCCCGCCAGCTCGGCACACCGACTGCCAACATCCAGCTCAAGCGCCGCCGCGTGCCGCTGTCCGGGGTCTACCTGGCCAGCATCGAGATCGACGGCAAGGCCTGGCCGGGTGTCGGCAATATTGGCGTGCGCCCCACCGTAGCCGGTGACGGGCGCCCGCACCTGGAGATTCATCTGCTGGACTATGCTGGCGACCTTTACGGTCGGCGCCTGACGGTGGAGTTCCACCACAAGCTGCGTGAAGAGCAGCGATTCGCCTCCCTGGAGGCGCTGAAGTCGGCGATCGATGCGGATATCGCCGCCGCACGTGCACATTGGCACGCTCAACCGCTAACCAAGAGCCTGAAATGACCGACTACAAAGCCACGCTTAACCTTCCGGACACCGCCTTCCCCATGAAGGCCGGCCTGCCTC
>NZ_JABMCW010000285.1:0-7175 GCF_013179705.1 Pseudomonas sp. CM25
GGGCAGCGCCTATGGAGCCGGCGGTGGCGCCTTGTTCGGAAGCCTGCATGGCATTGGCCGCCAGTGCCGAAAACGCCGGGAACACAAAGCCCATGCCGGTTGCGGCGACGAAGTAGCATGCCCACAGCCACCCTGCCGTGGTCGCCAGCGCGCCGCAGGCAAAGCCCAAGGCTGAAACGGTGGCACCTACCCGGATCATCTTCAGCGGCGGCCATTCCAGCTGGCGCAGCAGCACCTGCGCCAGGATCAGCGCAACCCCCACCGTGGTCAGGGCGATGCCGGCGGTCTGAGCGGCTTCGGCTGGGCCCAGCTTGAGGCGGTCGAGGGCGAAGAAACCGACAATGATCTGCGACACCGTCACGCTGAGCATGGCGCTGAACGCGACCAGCAATGGCCGGCGCAGGCGCGGGTCGCTCAACCGCACCGGGCTGGGCGCGTAGCTGTGCGGCAGGGCCTGCGGCTTGAGGGCGAACAGCAGCACCAGAAAGGCAGCGGCAGGCAACAACGACATGATGTGGAAGGGCAGGCTCAGGCTATGGCGTGCCAGCAATGCCGCCAATGCGGGGCCTACCACCAGGCCGACAGCGTTGGCCGCGCCCAGTGAGGCCATGGCTCGGGCCCGGCGCTGCGGTTCGACATGGTCGGCGATCAAAGCATTGCAACCCACCGGGATGGCGGCATAGAAGGCGCCGATGCAGCCGCGGGCCACCATCAGCCCGACAAATGCCAGGGTTGCCCCCGGCATCCAGCGCAGTGCGCCTTCGACGAACAGGCACAGCAGCCAGTACGCCAGGGTAAAGCCGGCGCTGCCCAGCAGCAGGATGCGCCGACGGCCCAGGCGGTCTGCGGCGCGCCCCCAGGGCCGGGCCAACAGTACCCAGACCACCCCCGCCACGGTGACGGCGGCGCCGGCTTGCCAGGTGGCCATGCCGAGCTGGCGGGCGATCGGGCCGATCAGGGCGACAAAGGCCATCATCGACATGGTACAGGCCATGTTGGCCAGCAGCAGGGGGCGCAGGTCCAGCGTGCTGGCAGGTAGCAGAGTGGCAGAATCCTTTGCAGCGTTCATTGGGCAGTCCAGGGCAGTTTGGCAGTGAAGGGTCGATACTAATAAGAACAATTATCGACTGTCGAACCCTCTGCACCCTTTCAGGTCATTCATGACGGCGCAGCGGGCCGGGCCACATGCTACGCAACACACCGTCGCGGCGCACCCAAGCGTGCATCAGTGCCGCGCCCAGATGCACCAGCACGGTGGCAAACAGCAGGTAGCCGGCCCATCCATGCGCCTGTCGCAGCACGGCATACAGTTGCAGGTCATGCGGGGCGATAGCAGGCAAGCCAAGCGGGCGAGGGTAGTTGCCGGCCGAAAGCATGGCCCAGCCCAGCAGCGGCATGGCCAGCATCAGGCCATATAGCAACAGGTGCGAGGCCCCGGCAGCCCAGCGTTGCGGGGGCGGCAGGTCGCGTGGCAGGGGTGGGTGCGGCACCAACAGGCGCACGCCGATGCGCAGTACCACCAGCACCAGCAGGGCCAGGCCGGTGGCCTTGTGCAGCCCGATCAGCACAGGGTGGCGTGGCGACAGGTCACCGACCATGCTCACGCCGATGAACAACATGGCCAGGATCAACACGGCCATCAGCCAGTGCAGCAGGCGAGCGATGGGGTGGAAGGCTTCGGGTTTCATGGGTGGGCTCCGGTGCCGAGCGATTCGCGGCTGCGGCGGTTGAAGGATTCCGAGTAGGCAGCCGAGCGGGCGGCCAGGATCGGGTCGGCGGATGCTTCGATGCCCCGCGGCAGGATCAGCGGGTCGAAATTGAGGTCGCGGCAAGCGCCCTGCTCAGGGGCGTCGACCTGTTCCAGCACCAGGGTGCCGGCGTCCACGCTGCGCCGCTCGGCAGGCCAGGGGCGGGCAGGGTTGTCCACGGCATCGCCGGGTTCGGCCAGCACCAGCCGCAGCGTCCAGCGCAGCGGGCCCTGGGCCAGGCGCTGCTGCAGGTCATGCTGCAGGAACTGTTTGTCGTCGACCTGGGCGGGCAACGCGGCAAACGCGGTTTGCGGCTCAAGCTGCCAGCGCACCGGGTGGGCGGCGCCGCTGGCGTCGATCAGGCGGAAGGCGTTGATGCTGTGGTACTGGGTGCTGGCGAAGCTGTCGCTGGGCTTGTAGCCCGCCGCCCATTGGCGAAACGCCGCGCTTTCCGGGTGGGCGGCGAAGAACGCCTGCAGTTTTGCCGGGTCCGGTTTGCCGGTGGCAGGTACAGGTGCCCCCGCCAGCACTTGCTCATAGAATGCTTGCGGCGTGCCTACCGCCAATACGGGTGGATTGTTCATGCCGGTACGCCAGACCTGACCATCGTCGGTGCTCAGTTGAATCGCCAGGCTGCGCACCGGTATGCCGGTATCCGGGGCGAACGGGTTGGCACCACCGATGGCGAAGCGGCCGATCACCGGCACCCGTTGCTGGCTGAACGCCCGCGCCGTGGACAAGCTGGCGGCCTGGCCGCTGGCCTGAAAGTAGCCACTGACGCACAGGCCCTTGGCGTGGTTCTTGCGATAGCCCGGGTAGTGCCCGGCCTGGGCTTCGAAGGTGTCGATGATGCGCTGTGGGGTCAGGCGGGTTTCCCCGAGCCAGCCGGCAGCATAGGCAAAGCCGGCGCCTGCGGCCAGCATCACGGCGCCGATGGCGGCCAGGCGCAGGGCCTTGGCCGGGCCGTGCAAAGGTGAGTTCATGATCATCGTCCGGTTCAGTGAAGATGCCAGTACGACGCGGCAGGTAAAAACTTATTCCCTCGCCGGGAATAGAATTTCTTCACAGGCGTCTGCCCTTTACACTGACTACCCCTGAGGCTGGGACCTGGCCATGCACGACCTGGACGACCACCAGTGGCGCGAACTGCTCGCCCGTCTGCGCCGCTTTGCGGTGTGGCTGACCCGTGAGCCCGGCAGCGCCGACGACCTGGTGCAGGCCACGGTCGAGCGCGCCCTGAGCCGACGCGACCAACAACGTGACGCCGATGCCCTGCGCGCCTGGCTGTTCACCATCCTTTACCGGTTGTTCCTCGACGGTAAACGCCGCGACCGCCTGCACGCCCGCTGGCTGTCCTGGTTCGGCCGTGCCGAGCGCGAGGATGAGCCGCTCGGCGACAACCTCGAAGCCATCGTCCTGGCCCAGGCCGACCTTCAGGCGTTCGCCCGGCTGACGCCCGAGCAGCGCGCCTTGCTGCTGCTGGTCAGCATCGAGGGTTTGAGCTACAAGGAGGCCGCCCAGGCCTTGGGCATCCCCATCGGCACTGTGATGTCGCGCCTGTCGCGCGCGCGCAATGCCTTGCGCGAATTGACCGAGGGCAACCCCCAGCCACCGGCCTTGCGGAGACTGAAATGACGCGCCTGATTCCCAGTGAAGACGAACTGCATGCTTACGTCGATGAGCGCCTGGCGCCGGGCCGCCGGGCCGAGGTGCAGGCCTGGCTGGCGACCAACCCGCAGGCGGCGGCACGGGTCGAGGGCTGGCGTGCCGATGCCCGCCGGTTGCGTACCGCGTTGGCCGGGTTTGGCGAATCAACCGGGGCGGCCCAGCTGGATCTGCGGCAGCTGCGCGGGCGATTGCGCGAGCGTCGGCAACGCCGCTGGGCTGTAGCGGCGGCAATGGTGCTGGCGTTGGGCGTGGGTGGCCTGGGCGGTTGGCAAGTACGCGATGCAAGCCTGGCGCGTGCCGACCTGCCCATGGCCGATGCGGTCCAGGCGCACCGCTTGTTTGTCGGCAGCCAGACGCTGGATATCCAGGCCAGCGACCCGGGGCAGTTGCGTGACTGGCTGGGGCGGCACTTCAGCCGCGTGGGTCGGTTGCCGGACCTGGCGGGGTATGGGTTCAAGCCGGTGGGGGCGCGTTTGCTCAGCAACGAGCAGGGGCCGGCGGCGTTGTTGGTGTTCGAAGATGGCGCTGGCCAGCGCATCAGCCTGTTCCTGCGCTCGCCGGGTGAGCAGTACCGCCGCATGCCGGAGGGGCAGCGGATTGATGGGCAGCTGGAGGCGCGGTATTGGTCGCATGGGGCTTACAACTTTGCGCTGGTCAGTGCGGCGGATGATGTGCGTGGGGCGGGGGTGGGGGAGGTGTTGCGGTTGGGGTTGTGAGGGGGCGCTGTGCATGCCTTGGGTGTTGTGTTGCGTGGGATATCGAGCGCCGCCCGCGCGGCGCATCGCGGATCAATCCGCTCACATTTGTTGCAACGTGGCCATGCCTGTGAGGCCATGGTTGTCAGCCGGTTTGCCCGGCTCAAGTCATGCGCCAGGGCTGGCAGCCATGGCGTTACAGGTTCGGCACGTTGCAACAAATGTGAGCAGCCTTGTGCTGCGAAGCGCCGCGCGGGCGGCGCTCGATCTCACTGGCAGCCCATACCTCAAGGCATGCACTTTATCAACCCAGCTCCAACCAGATCGGCGCATGGTCCGAAGGTTTCTCCATCCCCCGCAACTCATAATCCACACCCGCCGCCTTGATCCGCGGCACCAGATGCTGCGAGGCCATGATCAGGTCGATACGCAGCCCCCGCTTGGGATCGTCTTCGAACCCACGGCTGCGGTAGTCGAACCAGCTGAAGCGGTCGGCTACATCCGGATACAGGTGCCGGAAGCTGTCCACCAGCCCCCAGCCTTTCAAGCGCTCCATCCACTCACGCTCTTCCGGCAGGAAGCTGCACTTGCCGGTCTTCAGCCAGCGTTTGGCGTTGTCCGGGCCGATGCCGATGTCGCAGTCCTGCGGCGAGATGTTCATGTCGCCCATCACCAGCAATGGCTGGTCGTTGCGGAACTGGCCTTCCAGCAGCGCCTGCAGGTCGCTGTAGAAGCGCTGCTTGGCCGGGAACTTGGTGGGGTGGTCGCGGCTTTCTCCCTGAGGGAAATAGCCGTTCATGATGGTGATCGGGGTTCCATCGGCATCGGCAAAAGTGCCCCAGATGAAACGCCGCTGGGCGTCCTCTTCATCGGTGGCAAAACCTTTGTGCAGGCTCAGCGGCGCCTGGCGCGACAGCAGGGCCACGCCGTAATGGCCTTTCTGGCCGTGATAGTGCACGTGGTATCCCAGCGCCTGCACGTCGGCCAGCGGGAACTGTTCGTCGCTGACCTTGGTTTCCTGCAGGCCGATCACGTCCGGCTGGTGCTTTTCGATCAGCGCCGCCAGCTGGTGCGGACGGGCCCGCAGACCGTTGATGTTGAAACAGACGATCTTCATGGAAAGACGATCCCGGTAAAAGGCGCGATGCTAGCCGACATCGCCCATCATCACCAGCGTGGCGCCTTGGCAAGGCTGCTGCTAACGTGCTGTAGGGGCTGAACGAAGCGCGCTGGAGCCCCTCCAAGGCACTGTATGCCCATTCCAGGAGGTCTGCCCGCAATGCCCGAAACCACTGCCGCTCCGGCTCGTGTCTGCCTGCTCGATGACGGTTACAGCCGCGAGGTGCGTTCGCTGCTGTACAACGCGTACCGCCACGAACCTACCTTCGCCTATATCTTCGAGGCCCAGCGCCCGGGATACGAGCAGCGTTTGCGGGTAATGGTGCGTGAATGGGTGCGCCAGCACTTCTACTTGCAACTGCCTGCCATCGGCTTGCTGGTGGAAGACCGCCTGATCGCCGTGGCGCTGATCGTGCCGCCGTTGCGCCGGTTGGGGGTGGCCGACAGCTGGGCGTGGCGCCTGCGCATGATGCTGGGCACCGGCCTGCGCTGCACACGCCGCTACATGGACTACCAGGCCGCCCTGGCCACCTGCCTGCCCACCGATCAGGTGCATGTGCTGCCGTTGCTGGGGGTGCACCCGCAGTTTCAGGGCAGGCACTACGGCGAGCAATTGTTACAAGCTGTGCACGACTGGTGCGCGGACGACCCGGGGACCCAGGGCGTGGTACTGGACACCGGCAACGAGCACTACCTGGCTTTCTACCAGCGCCAGGGCTATGAGGAAATCGGCGAGGTTGCGGTTGGACCCGTCCGGGAGAGGGTGTTCTTCCATCCCAACCCGACGTCTTCACGTTCCGTTTTCGCCTGAACAGGCCTCCAGGCGGCTCCCTTGAGCGCCTGGGTCTGGTAGCATGCGCCGCATGACGTATTCAGGAAGATTGACCTGGGGCCTGGTTTTCTGGGCCGCCAGTGTCGCAGCATGGGGCCAGAGTGAGTTGCTGGTGAAGGTCAAACCGGCCAACAAGGCGCTCAAGGCCAATGTCGAAGGCTATATCGGTACCCTTGGCGACCGCGATGAAGAAGCACTTTTACGCTTCAGTCGTGGGGCACAGGAGCAGGCGCGCAAAGCCTCGCAGGCACTTGGCTACTACCAGGCGCAGATCGATACCGAGGTCAAGCCCGGCAAACAGGCTGACCACTCCCCGCAACTGATCATCACCATCAACCCCGGCGAGCCCATCCGCCTGCGCACCGTGACCGTGCGCATCGAAGGCCCGGCCAGCGAGATGAAGGCGTTCCGCGTACCGGACAGCAAGGCGCTGCGCTCGGGCGAACAACTCAACCACGGCCTGTACGAGGACGCCAAGCGGCTGATCCTCAACCAGGCGTCGCGCTACGGCTTCTTCAGCGGGCACTTCAGCCGCCAGCGCCTGGCGGTCGACCCCCAGGCCGGGGTGGCCGACATCGAACTGGTCTACCAGAGCGGCCCGCGCTACCACCTGGGCGCCGTGACCTTCGGTGGCGACACGCCGCTGGACGACGACCTGCTGCAGCGCATGGTCTCGTTCAAACCGGGTACGCCCTACGACTCGGAACTGATTGCCGAACTGAACAATGACCTGCAATCAAGCGGCTATTTCGAAGGCGTGCGCGTGGATGCGGCGCCCACCGCCGCTGTAGCTGAAGAAATCCCGGTAGATGTCCGCCTCGAAACCCGCAAACCACGCACCATGGGCCTGGGCCTGGGCTACTCGACCGACGTCGGGCCGCGCGGCAAGGCCAACTGGACCCGCCACTGGGTAAACCCGCAGGGCCACAGCTACGGCTGGGAAACCGAGCTGTCGGCGCCCCGGCAGAACGTCGGGCTGTGGTACGACATACCCCTCGACCCACCGCTGACCGACAAATTGCGCTTTGCCGGCGGCTACCAGAACGAGGAGCTCGCCGGTACCGACACCCTTAGCAAGCTGCTGACCGTCGGGCCCGAATGGCACAGCAAGCT